>JAQVSH010000359.1 GCA_028700615.1 Bacteroidales bacterium | reverse complement strand
ATCTTCCTGGCATCGGCCTTAATCTGAATCTCCCTCCGGTTTCCCCCGATAATTTCAATACTGGCAACTCCTTTGATTTGAGAAATATAAGGCACCACATTCAGGTTGATCAGGTCATAGAACTCCTGTTCCGGGATATCAGAGGAGACTGCCATGCTCATAATCGGCAACATATTCAGGTCCATCTTCATAAACTGCGGCAACTCGGCATCTTCAGGCAGATCATTTTGAATCATATTGACCTTGCGTTCACAATCCTGAAGAGAAATATCCGCATCCATGTCGTCTTTCAGCTGAACTACAACAATCGACATGTTCTCAAGGGAATATGAAGTCAACACATCAATTCCTTCCATTCCGGAGACCGCATTCTCAATTTTCTTGGTCACTGAACTTTCCACCTCACTTGGAGCCGCACCAGGATAAACGGTCATCACCACATTGACTGGAACGTCTATATTGGGCGTCAATTCAACATTTAAACGGGTATAAGAATAAATTCCCGCCAAAGCAAGTATCGTAAATACAACCACCGGAATGGTGGTCCTTTTGATTGAAAT
Organism: Bacteroidales bacterium; assembly: GCA_028700615.1. Classification (GTDB taxonomy): domain Bacteria; phylum Bacteroidota; class Bacteroidia; order Bacteroidales; family UBA4181; genus JAQVSH01. Next base: position 2,142 of record JAQVSH010000359.1, on the reverse strand, counting down.
ATCAGTAATATTCATTCCTAAAATTTTTGATATGAATGAGCCGAAGCCATTATTCAATGATTTTAACCGCGTTCCCGTCCTGAAGATTCAACTGGCCACTCACAACCACTTTATCTTCCGCCGTGAGACCGCTGATTACTTCAACATACTTATCATTACTGCCACCAATGACAATGCCTCTCTTAACCGCTTTATTCCCTTCCACAACAAATACGGAAGGCTCAATCATACTGCCGGTAATAGCCACTTTGTCAACGATCATCGATTGAGAAGCCTCCACAGGAAATGCCACCTCGGCATACAAACCCGCCTTTATGTGGCGGGCGCCCGGATTCGTCATGGACACTTCTACATCAAATTTCATGGCCTTGTCTGCCATCTCTCCAATGGCATTCACCTTACCCGGGAATTCTTCTCCCGGTAAAACAGGAATCCGGATTGTAGCCTCTTGACCTTTAAAAATCTTAAAAATATCTTTCTCGGCAATCTTTACCCATATCTTAAGTTTGGAAGTATTCACAATCTCATACACAGGAAGTCCTCCGGAAACAAACTGTCCGTTCTCAATCATTTTTTTGTTGACAATCCCGGAAATCGGTGCCACAATTTTTGTATCCCGTAAGGCCTTACGGGCATTGATCAGATCGGCCTGCGCCTTTTTTAAACCGATTTCGGCCTGTTCCAAATCATGTTTTGCAATGGCATTGCCTTCTTCAAGCCGCCGGTAGCGTTCTATATCCTTGCTCAATTGTTCAAAATTGGCCTCAGCGACTAAAACAGATGCAACAATAGTTTCATCGTCAATCTCTACCATCACTTCGCCTTTCCGAACAGGATCCCCGACCTGCTTATAAATTTTTTCAACTTTTCCCTGGGTCTCGGAAACTACGGTTAACGCCTCAAAAGGGCTGATAATTCCGGTAGAAGAAACCTGCAGGTTCATGGATCCCATATAGGGAGAAACCACCTTGACCGGTATTTCGGTTATTTTCTGTGAAGCATAGATAGCTTCATCCTGTATAGCCTGTTTATTGTTTGTCAATTTAATGGCTCCCCAGAACAAGAGTGCCAGAATCACTATAGAAGTGATCATAATTTTTGTTGTCTTCATAATTTATAAGGAGAGAAAATAAATGAATGTATTGAGTGTATGCTATGATCAATAAACCTTGTTAAGGATGAACGAGCGTTTTAAGTTTTCCGGTCGCTTTAAGCATATCAATCTCAGATAGTTTATAATTGAGTAATTGCTTGTTGTAAAGGTTGTCTGCTTCCAGAAGAGAGGACTCCACATTCAGCAGATCGGTAAGGGAGGCCATCCCTTCGTTAAACTGAAGTTTCACCTGATCATACACTTCCTGTGCCAGATCCTTGTTCTCCTTCTGAAGATTCAGGTTTGACCAGGAAGAGTGCAAAGAATGAACGGAGTTCTGATATCCGGTCTCCAGCTGTTTTTTAGCCAGATCAAAATCTTCTTCCTGTTGGCGGAGTTTTAACTGAGACTGCATCACCTTATTCTTCCGCATTCCGGAACTAAAAATCGGCACCACAGCTTTTAATCCGACCGTATTGGTCTGATAATAATTCTTCAGGCTCAACTTATTATTATAGTTGGTATAAGTAAGTTGGCCGAAAGCTGCAAGGGTCGGCATAAAGGCGGATTTATCCGATTCCACCTGCAGCTTGGCCAACTGATTCTGATGCTCTAAAATCTGATATTCAGGTAAAACCTCCGGAACAAATTCTGCAATGATCGCAAGACGGGAATCCAAGCCTTTTATGGCCGTGGTATCCGGCATGATTTCACGATCCATGGGTATCCCTGAAAGAATTTTTAGCACCCGGTTCTGAATGTCAATTCCGTTCTTCAGCGTCTCTTTCTGTGTCATCAGGTTGGTAACGGAGACTTTTAAACGACTCACATCGGTTTTTTTGACAAAATCATTCTCATACTGAAGTTTAAGTACATTATGAAGTTTCTCAAGATGCTGAATATTCTTATCCAGCGTTCTCAGATTGGAATAATTCATCAACACCTGATAATAAAGGGTAGAAACCTCCTGAATAATATCTTCTTCCGTTTTCTTTCCCAAAACTCTTTGCATTTCTTCGGCCAGTTTAGCCTGTTTCATTCCGGTCAGA
>JAQVSH010000042.1 GCA_028700615.1 Bacteroidales bacterium | reverse complement strand
GCCGAAACCTCCGGATTAAGCTTAAGAACTATACAACGGATTGAGAATGGGGAAACAATACCTCGTGGAGATTCTTTAAAACGGCTGTCGTGTGCATTACGGGTCTTAACGGATGAAAATATAGATTTTCGGGGGGCAGAAGATAAAAGCCTGATCCTTATGCTCAATTTGTCACAACTTGGATTTTTGTTATTTCCTCTGCTTGGAATTATCCTTCCTTCGATTCTGTGGACTCTTAAAAAAGATGAAGTAAACCATGTAAATGAAATGGGGAAATCAATTCTGAATTTTCAGATCTCATGGTGTGCTCTGTTATTTTTTATTTACATTACGATGGTTGCCGGATTCTTTTTCCATATTCAAATTTTTATTCCATGGAGAGGAATGATTGGAATGATCATTTTTATAGGCGTTTTATACCTCTTTAACGTTGTTGTAATTATAGTCAACACGATCAGGTTTCAATATAGTAAAACCGTATGTTACAGACCGGCAATTCATTTTTTTAAATAATGAACATTTCGCTCATTGAACAACATCCTCTGAAACCTTTTCTCCCTGTACATGCCAGGGTGCTGTTACTGGGAAGTTTTCCTCCGCCACAAAGCCGATGGTCCATGAATTTCTTTTATCCTAATATTCAAAACGACATGTGGAGAATTATGGGCTTGATTTTTTATCATGATCCGTTACATTTTGTAACAGGGAAAAAATTTGATGAAGAGAAGGTTCGCAAGTTCTGTTATGAGGAAGGAATAGCTCTGATGGATACGGCTTTGGCTGTCATCAGGAAAAACAACAATGCATCAGACAAGTTTCTGGAAATGATTACACCTGTCGATTTAGCGTCAATACTGACAAAAATACCCGATTGTAATAAAGTTGCCGTTACAGGACAGAAATCAGCAGAGATACTGATGAGTGTTTTAGAAGCGAATAAGGACTTTCAAAAGCCGTTGTTCTTACCTTCGCTTGGAACGTGTATGTCTTTTCAGTTTAAAGAAAGGCCTATGTGGCTATACAGAATGCCCTCCACTTCAAGGGCCTATCCTAAACCACTGCAAGAGAAAGCAGAAATGTATAGCGCCTTGTTTAGGGAGAAAAAATCACCCTGAAATGATTCCGTCCAACCGATAATCCCATGGATCGGAGGGAATGTCAGATACTAACTGAAAATCAAAGCATACGCCTATTTTAACGGCATTTTTGAGTAGAGGGAGTAATTTATCGTAATAACCTTTACCCCGTCCAAGACGTCTTCCTTCTGGCGAAAAAGCCACTCCGGGGACCAACGCCAGTTCTATAGCCTCATAATCTTTAAAAGGATCCCCCTGGGGTTCTTCTACTTTCAGATATCCTTTTTGTAGAGAATGAATCCCGGTAAATACTTTTAATGTCAAAATATCACCTTCAACCACTGGAAGAAGTATTTTTTTTAAAGTGCACTCCTTCAATAATGGAAAAGTATCGGGTTCGTCGGGTAAAGAAGCATAAAGCAAGACCGTTTGGGCTTTTCTATAGGCTTCATGAGAAAAAATTTTTTCTAATATTTTTTCGGATCGAAACGACCGTTCAGTCTCATTCAGAGATTGTTTAAGAGTTCTCATTTCTTTACGTAATCTCTCTTTCTCTTGCAGTATATCCATCCTAATAGACTATTTTTTGTATTTTTATAGAGTCAAATTTAGTATAAATGAAGGATTCCATAGCGGCTCATGCCGAAATCATTACCTTAAGAGAAAAACTGGAAGAGTCCAATTACCAGTATTATGTACTGGCTAAGCCGACTATGACTGATTATGACTATGACCTCCTTCTTAAAAGGTTGGAAAAGCTGGAATCTGAGTTTCCTGAATTTTTTGATCCCAATTCTCCTACCCAAAGAGTGGGAAGTGATATTAACCAGAATTTTCAGCAAGCGGAGCATAAGTATCCTATGATGTCTCTGGCTAATACCTATAATGAAGGAGAACTTCTGGAGTTTCATCAAAGGGTTTTAAAAGGACTTCAGGCAACATCCTGCCGGTATGTTTGTGAACTCAAATACGATGGAACCTCTATCAATCTGCTATACCGGAACGGAGCCCTTCAGCAGGCTGTTACCCGTGGGGATGGGGTGCGAGGGGATATTGTTACCGAGAATATTCGTACCATTCGCAATGTTCCTTTGAAATTAAAAGGTGATCAGATACCCGAAGAATTTGAAATCAGGGGTGAAGTAATGATGACCCGTCCGGTCTTTGATTCTTTAAACAAAGAAAAGGAAGAAATTGGAGATCAACCATTTGCAAATCCAAGAAACGCAGCGGCAGGGACCCTTAAACTACAAAATAGTGCGGAAGTAGCCCGGAGAAAGCTGGTTTGCTTTCTCTATTATGTCATGGGAGAGCATCTTCCTGGAAAAACACATGCAGAAAATCTGGAATACGCGCGTAAATGGGGGTTTTTTATTTCTGAATACATGCGCTGCTGTGACAATATGGAGCAAGTATTTGACTTTATTAAAGAATGGGATGTCCGAAGGAAGAAACTCCCCTTTGATATTGATGGCATTGTCATAAAAGTTGATTCCATACAACAGCAGGAAAAACTGGGGTTTACAGCAAAAACTCCGCGATGGGCCATTGCCTATAAATATAAAGCAGAAAGGGCAGAAACCCAATTAATATCAATAGATTATCAGGTCGGAAGAACCGGAGCCGTGACGCCTGTGGCCAATTTAAAACCTGTCCATCTGGCTGGCACGGTGGTTAAAAGGGCTACTTTACACAATGCCGATCAGATACAACTTCTGGATCTACATTATCAGGATACCGTAATTATTGAGAAAGGAGGAGAGATTATTCCCAAAATCGTGGAAGTGAAGACTTCTGTTCGGGATTTATTTAATACTCCTGTTCAGTTTATTACAAACTGTCCGGAATGCGGTACTCCCCTGATCCGAACAGAAGGAGAAGCCGCCCATTATTGTCCGAATGAATCCGGTTGTCCTCCACAGATTAAAGGCAAAATAGAACATTTTATTTCCAGAAAGGCAATGAATATTGAAAGCCTTGGAGAAGGTAAAGTTGCTCTTCTTTTTGAAAAACAACTTATTAGAACATATGCCGATCTGTATGATTTACATAGAGACCAATTGGTCGGTCTTGAAAAGATCATTGTTAAAGAAGAGGGGGGGAAACTTAAAAAAATCAGTTTCAGGGATAAAACTGCCGATAATATTCTGGAGGGCATTGAATCTTCAAAAAGTGTTCCTTTTGCAAGGGTTCTCTTTGCATTGGGAATTCGTCATGTGGGAGAAACCGTAGCAAGAAACCTGGCTTTTCACTTTGGATCTATGGAAAAGCTTCAGCAAGCCTCCTATGAAGATCTTATTCATATTGAAGAAGTGGGAGAGACCATTGCACAAAGCGTTCTCTCATTTTTCTCAGATTCAGCTTCCGCAGAGTTGGTAAAGAAGTTAAAAGATAAAGGATTACAAATGGAAGCCGGAGAAAAAGCGGCCCTTCTGAGTGAATCTCTGCTTGGAAAAACCTTTGTTATCAGTGGCATTTTTTCTATTGCCAGAGAGTCCATGAAGGAACTGATTGTTTCTCACGGAGGAAAACTTACCGGAAGTCTCTCTTCAAAAACAGATTATCTATTGGCCGGAGAGAATATGGGCCCGGAAAAGAAAAAAAAGGCGGCCAAACTGAATATTCCTGTTATTTCTGAAGAAGATCTAAATAAAATGATTGAAACAGAGACTGCTATTGAAAATTAAATTTTGATTTGATGCATACTTTTGCCAGCGACAACAACTCGGGAGTACATCCCCTTATCATGGAAGCCATAATAAAGGCTAACCAAGGTCATGTTAAAGGCTATGGAGAGGATATCTATACCGCTCGGGCACAGGAGAATTTTAAATTATTATTTGGAGCTGGGGTTGAAGTTTTTTTTGTATTTACCGGGACGGCTTCCAATGTGTTGGGATTAAAAGCCATGACCCAGCCCTATCAAAGCATTCTTTGTGCGGATACCGCACATATTCAGACGGATGAGTGTGGGGCGCCCGAACGTTTTACCGGCTCAAAACTCATTCCGATCCCGACTCCGGACGGAAAACTCACGCCAAATCTGATCAAACCGCATTTGCACGGAATTAATTTTGTTCATCACTCTCAGCCAAAGGTGGTATCCATTACCCAATCCACAGAATTAGGAACCGTATATACAGTTGATCAAATCAAAGAGTTGTCTGATTTTGTCCATCAACAGGGATTGTTTTTGCATGTAGATGGCGCCAGAATAGCCAATGCAGCGGTTTCTCTCGGTTGCAGCTTCAGAAATCTGATTACGGAGACCGGCGTGGATGTCCTGTCTTTCGGAGGCACAAAGAACGGGATGATGTTTGGCGAAGCCATTGTGTTTTTAAATCCGGTTCTGTCGGAAAATTTCGGATACACCCGTAAACAGGGAATGCAACTGGCTTCAAAGATGAGATTTATCTCCGCCCAGTTTAATGCATATCTCGAAAATGATCTATGGAGAATCAATGCCGGGCAATCAAATCAGATGGCAAAACTTTTATCGGGAGAGGTGAAAAAATTGGGAATTCAGGTGACTCATGAAACCGAAGCCAATTCGGTTTATGCTATATTGCCACAAGCTGTAATTCCGGCTTTACAACAAGAGTCTTTTTTTTATGTGTGGGACGAGAGCACCTCTGAAGTTCGTTGGGTTTGTTCCTGGAATACGTGCGAAGAGGATGTATACAACTTTACCGGTCGCCTTCGCAGTTATTTGTCCTAAAAAATCTTATAAAAACTAAAATCCGGAAAATGGGATGAATCGCTTATTTCAAAAACAACTCCAGATTAGCCATAATAACAATAAATAATACAATAGCTGCAATGACAATATAAGAATAGGGATTAGCAAAATTTAATGTCCATCCCATCCAGGGATTACTTTTCGGGACAAAAATTCTGGAATCCTCCCGGTTTGAATAGAAGAGTCCCCACTTATACCATCGAAAGTCTCTCATAGAAATATTTTTTTAATTTAAGTTTGTATTAAGACTAAGATATATATTATCAATGAATATTCCTCGTATAACGCTATATATTATGATCTCTATTCTTTTGTCATGCTGTGGTAAAACAACAGTTCCGACAGTCAAAGAAGGCTTTATTGAAGTGACAGGCGGCAGTGTCTGGTATAAAATGATCGGAATAGATAAGCCAGGAATCCCTCTGCTGGTTTTACACGGAGGCCCCGGAGCACCTCACGATTATCTTGAATCACTGGAATTTCTAGCAAAAGACCGGCCGGTCGTTTTTTATGATCAATTAGGCTGTGGGAAATCTGATAGGCCCTCGGATACCTTGTTATGGACCGTAGATAGATTTGTCGAAGAATTGGTTCAGGTAAGAGATGCTATTAATCTTAAAGACATTCATTTACTAGGTCAATCATGGGGATCAATGCTGGCAGTGGAGTACCTGCTGAATAAAAATCCATCAGGAATTCATTCTCTGATTCTTTCGGCCCCTTTTCTTAGCACATCCCGTTGGGTAGCAGATCAGCAATATTGGATTTCACAACTTCCTGAAAATGTTCAGGACACCATCCGGAAGTATGAAGGGATTGGAGATTATGCAGCACCCGCTTACCAGGAAGCTATGAATATTTTCTACGCAAAACATGTTTGCAAAATGGATCCCTGGCCGGAATGCCTGCTCAGAACCTTTGATAAAATGGGAAAGGAAGTTTATGAATATATGTTTGGCCCCAGTGAGTTTACTCAGACAGGAACACTAAAAAACAGGGATTTAAGCGAATCTTTGCATTTGATTAAAATACCGGTACTGTTTACTTGCGGAGAATATGATGAAGCCCGTCCGGAATCTGTCAGATTTTTTCAACATTTGATTCCGGGATCAGAGGCTTATGTGTTTGAAGGAGCCTCTCACAGTCATCATCTGGAAAAACAAGAAGAATACAATCGGGTAGTAGGCGAATTTCTGAGAAAAAACGATGCCATTTTAAAATAATTCTCACAGAAATTTTCCCGTAAAACCTATATATTTACTATTTTGTTGCAGAAATTTACCTTCAATATTTATGAAGCACTACTTACCCTTCCTGATGATCTGCACTGCACTGCTGTTTAGTGGGTGTAACCATAAAAAAGAGGAGATTTCCAACCTTTCCATGCTTGAAGGTGGAAAAATATTTGCAGTACCTTCGGGAACTACTGCAGACAAGATGGTATTGGATAAATTTCCCGATGCTGTCATCGCCTATTATAACAACGTGTTGGATTGCGCTATTGCGGTGAAGGAAGGAAAAGCCGATGCTGCTGTGTATGACCTTCCTGCCCTTAAAAATATATCCGCTAAAATTGAAGGCCTTAAGGTGCTGGATGAGTTGATTCTGGAGGACCATTATGGTTTTGCCGTACAGCCTGAAAATACGGAATTAAAAAAAACCATAGATGAAACCCTTGCTGGCATTAAAGCGGATGGAACCTATCAAAAAATGATGGAAAGGTGGTCTCCCGAAAAGGGAAATCCGGCTCCTATGCCAGAAATAGAGCTTACGGGTACAAATGGTGTATTGAAATTTGGAACTGCTGCAGTAACCGAACCCATATCGTTTTATGACAGTAATCGCAATCTTGTGGGTTTTGATATAGAATTTGCTGCTTATATAGCACAAAAGCTGGGTAAAAAACTTGAAATCATCGATATGGAATTCGGAGGAATGCTTCCTGCATTGATTTCCGGAAAAGTAGACATGATCGGAGCAGGCCTTTCTATTACGGAAGAGCGTGCAAAAAGTGTTTTATTTTCAGAAAGTTACTATCCCAGTGGAATTGCTGCCATGGTCAAAGCGGATACAAAAGAAACAGCTCCTAAATCCTCTGAAATATATACTTCGGTAGATGATGTTAAAGACAAAAGAATGGCTGTTTTGCTTGGTTCTATTCATGACACCTATGCCATAAAGAATTATCCGGAAGCTGAAATCCTTCAATATCAAAATGTTTCCGATATGCTGACCGCTTTAAATTCGGATAAGGCAGATGTGGCATTTATTGATGAGCTGGCATTAAAAGAAGTCTTTAAAAATAATGAACAACTGGCGGCTTTGGAGCTAAAAGTCTATACAGTACCTATTGCTGCCGGTTTTCATGAAGGTGATGATTCCCTCAGGACACAGTTTAATGTTTTTCTTCAGGATCTCAAATCTCAGGGGATTTATGATGATATGGTCAGACGCTGGATGGACATCGACTCCTTTGCTATGCCTGAAATCCAAAGCAGTGCTGTAAACGGAACGCTCAGAGTCGGCATTGTCAGTGATATTGGCTTTCCTTTTACAGCAATTCAGAACGGCCAACCGGTCGGTTTTGATATTGAGCTTTCATCCAGATTTGCAGCTTATCTCGGGAAAAAATTTGTTCCGGTAGACATTCAATTTGGAAGTATGCTGGCTTCTCTGTCCACCCGGAAGATCGATCTAACTACCTGTTCAATGATGATTACCGAAGAAAGAGACAAACAAATTGATTTTTCGGATCCATATATTGAATCGGGAGTCAGCCTGATTACCACTAAAAAACATCTGGCGGCTGACAATTCCGGGAAAATGAATGTACTGAATGATATTGCCGATAAAAAAATTGGCATTTTTACAGGTACTGTATTTGACAAATTTATAGGGGACAAATACCCACAGGCAAAGATTTTCAGGTTTGAAAACACGTCCGATATGATGCTTTCCGTCAAGAGTCATAAGGTGGATGCAATCATGCTTGACTTACATACGGCAAGAATCTTGTTAAAACATAACCCTGATCTTGTTTTTTTAAGCGAAGATGTGCTTACAACGCCCCTTGGTATGGGCTTTCGCAAAGATAATACTGCTTTACGCGATGAGTATAATCGTTTTTTGAAAGAGATTAAATCCGATGGGACTTACGATGTCATATATAAACGATGGTTTATTGACAATGCGGAAGAAGCTGTAATGCCACCGTTTGAAAACAAAACTTCCGACAAAAAATTGATTGCCGGAGTATCGGTAGATGATCTTCCTTATGTTGCATTCATGAATGGAGAGTATGTCGGGTTTGATATTGAACTGATTAGAAAATTTGCAGAAAGAAACCAATATGAACTCGAATTTGTATCTGTGGAATTTCCCTCACTGATTGCCGCGCTGTCTTCCGGTAAAGTAAATATGATAGCAGACGGGATTTCCATCACAGAAGAGCGTCAAAAGCAGGTTGATTTCTCGGATTCTTATGCGGATTTCCGTGCAGGGGTCGTGATCTCGAAAAAGAATTTTGCCGCCCAACAGGAGATATCCGATTATCATGTAAAGAAGCCCTTTTTTAAATCTATTGCGGAGGGATTCTACAATAATATGGTATTTGAAAAAAGATATTTGCTGATCATCGACGGTCTTAAAACAACCATATTGATTTCAATCTTTGCCGCATTGATTGGCACTCTTTTTGGCGGCCTGATTTGCTTTATGAGAATGTCTAAGAAAAAAGTGCTCCTTTATACTGCGAAGGGGTATATATCACTTCTCAGAGGCACCCCTGTGTTGGTATTGCTGATGATTATTTATTATATCGTTTTTGCCTCTGTAAATATTAACCCGGTACTGGTTGCAATGGTTGCTTTCGGTCTGAATTTTGCCGCATATGTTTCTGAGATGTTCAGAACTTCAATTGAAAGCATTGATAAAGGTCAAAAAGAAGCCGGTATAGCTGGAGGCTTTACTAAAATTCAGACCTTTATTTTTATTATCATGCCTCAGGCTTTACAACATGTTCTCCCTGTATATAAAGGGGAGTTTATTTCTCTGGTGAAAGCAACTTCCATTGTGGGCTATATTGCAGTACAGGATTTAACCAAAGCCAGCGATATAATCCGCAGCCGTACGTTTGACGCCTTTTTTCCGTTGATCATGGCCGCTGTCCTGTATCTAATCATTGCATGGATACTTACCTGGGCATTAGGTTATGTTGAATTGTCAGTGGATCCGAAACGAAAACGCATACAAAGAATTCAGGAGGTAAATAAATGATTAAGGTAAACCATCTTTCAAAATATTTCGGGGATCTGGCCGTACTTAAAGATGTAAATGCGGACATTAAAAAAGGAGAAGTCATTTCGGTTATCGGCCCTTCCGGAACAGGGAAAAGTACTTTTCTTCGTTGTTTAAACCTGTTGGAGATGCCTACTAATGGCAGCATTATGATTAACGGGGTTTCGTTGCTGGACAAAAAAACTGATATTTCAAAGCTCCGGCAAAAGATGGGAATGGTTTTTCAATCCTTTAATCTCTACTCTCATTTATCTATCCTTGAAAATCTGACACTCGGACCGGTCAAATTACTTGGTAAGAATAGGAGTGAAGCCAACCAAAAAGCTTTTGAACTTTTAAAACTGGTAGGACTTGCCGAAAAAGCAAATAATTTTCCCAATGAACTCTCCGGGGGACAGAAGCAACGGGTCGCTATAGCCCGGTGCATGGCCATGGAACCCGAAATTCTTCTTTTTGACGAACCCACTTCTGCACTGGATCCTACGATGGTCAGCGAAGTGCTTGCGGTAATCCGTCGGTTGGCCAAAGAGGGTATGACTATGATTATTGTAACCCACGAAATGGAATTTGCCCGAAATATTTCCAGCCGGGTATTTTATATGGACGAAGGGATTATTTACGAAGAAGGGTCTCCACAACAGATATTTGAAAATCCACTAAAGGAAAAAACCAAAGCGTTTATACACAGAATACGGAGTCTTCGTTATCATATTACCAGCAGCAATTACGATTTATATGCTATGCAGGCAGAAATGGAAGCATTCTGTGAAAAACACGTGATCTCCAAAAAAGTGAGCAGCTATGTTGTGCTCATTGCAGAGGAACTCCTGGGCCTGCAAACGGATTATTCCGACATTCTTCTCAGTCTTTTTTACTCTGAACAAGACGGAAACCTTGAATTTCTATGCGAAACCCCGGGAGCTCCTTTTAATCCTTTTGAAGAAGGGGTACTGGAGGATAATCTTGGCGTTTTAATTATACGGGGAAGATGTCAAAGTGTCGATCACCGCTATGAAAACGGTAAAAACAGGCTTATCCTGAAAGTAAAAAGCAATCTGACATAGAACAAACAAAATATTTTTAAAAGAACAAACCCATCCTGTTTGACTATATCATTTTTTTTCTACATTTGTGTTATGATTTAAATAAAAGATAACACGAGGGCTAAAAGCCCTATTTTTTACAACTATGAGTAATACCATTAATTCATTTAATAACACCATTGTGAAAAAATATAGTTATTTAGTAATGGCGGGCCTATTGTGGGGTTCGGTGAGTTATGCCAACTCAAATGCAGGAGTGACGGCTGAAGACAACGTATTAGCGGATACAATTCATATTGACGAGGTTGTGGTAACCGGTACCCGGATTCAGGTTTCAAGAAACAATATGCCTCTTACCATCAGCGTTATAAATCGGAATGAAATTCAGGAAAGCAGTGAATCGGCTTTGTTGCCTGTTCTTTCTCAAAGGGTTCCGGGTCTTTTTATTACGGAAAAAGGGATGACGGGATTCGGAACATCCACAGGAGCAGCCGGTCAGATATCTATTCGCGGGGTCGGCAGTTCCAACGGACGGATATTGATTTTGATCGATGGACATCCCCAATATATGGGTTTGTTTGGACATCCGCTTCCTGATGCCTACATCGCCAGGGATGCAGAAAGGGTGGAAGTTTCGAGAGGACCATCTTCTTTATTGTACGGATCCAGCGCCATGGGAGGTGTCATCAATATCATTACCCGTAAACAGATGGAAGATGGTTTTAAATCTCAAGCCAGG
>JAQVSH010000358.1 GCA_028700615.1 Bacteroidales bacterium | reverse complement strand
TGAGCAGGTATCTATGGATATATAGCGTAAAAAGCGATCTACAAGCGATTCTTGTTTCATAAAGCGGGGTTTTAAAAGTTTTCTTCATGTCGGATGACAAAGCGGCCGGAATGACTGCCGTTGCGCATAGCTTCAAGGGCTTCTCCGATTTGTTCCGGAGTAATGACATTGCCGATGGATTCCAGTTGCCGGGGTTTCCATCCTCCGGAGAGTTGTTTCCAGATGTTAAGTCTTTGGTTCATAGGGGTATCTGCCGCGTTGATGCCGAGGAGATTAATTCCGTTAAGAATGAACGGAAACACGGTAACCGGCAGTTCTGCCCCGGCAACATTGCCGCAGGTGGTTACGCTGCCCAGTTTTTTACAACCTTTCACCAAGGTGGCGAGGATATTTCCTCCCACCGTATCAAAGGCTCCCGCCCAGGATGGCCTGAGCAGCGCTTTCCCGCTGGTGTCGTTGATTTCTTCACGGGCCAGTATTTTAGAGGCGCCCAGGGATTTCAGATATTCTTCGTTCTGTTTTCCCGAGGCGGCCCATACTTCAAATCCTAATCCGGAGAGTATTTCAACGGCAAAGCTTCCGACTCCCCCGGTAGCTCCGCTGACCACCACAGGTCCCAGTTCGGGGCATTGTCCCATTAAAAGTAATTTGTGTATTCCCAGGGCAGCTGTAAATCCGCTGGTTCCCAACAGCATGGTCTCTTTTAAGGTGAAATTTTCAGGAAGGGGAACTATCCAGGCCGCCGGGACACGGATATAGCCCCCAAATCCTCCATCGGTGTTCATGCCCAGATCATATCCCATAATTACGACCTGATCTCCTTTTTTAAATAAATCGGATGCGGAGGTTTCGACAATTCCTGCGGCATCAATGCCGGGAGTATGGGGATATTTTTTAGTAATGCCCTTATTTCCGCAGGAGGACAGAAAATCTTTATAATTGATTCCGGAGTAGAGTACTTTAACCAATACTTCATTTTCAGGAAGATCGGAAATTTTGCATTGGGTGATGATTCCTTTGAAACCTTCCTGAGTTTCAAAAATCCGGTAAGCCTTATAAGAAATGGAATGGGTTTGCATACAAATGATTCTGGGGTTACATGATTATTCACCTTTCGCGCGAAGCGTGTCCCGGATAAAATATATGATCAGCAATATATACGCTATCAGGGCAGTCCATTGAGCCAGATTGGAGCTTGTCCATTCCGGATTTACAAAATTCAAATTGAAATTGGCCATCAGGGCGCTGACAACACCCATCAGGGCCCCTCCCGCAATGAGTCCGGATGCAATCAGGGTTCCTCTGTCCTGCCGGGCTGTATTTATTTCTTCCTTTTGGGTTCGGGAAGTAACATACCAGCTGATGAGACCTCCCACCAGCAGAGGGGTATTGAGCTCGAGGGGTATAAATATTCCGAGGGCAAAAGGTAATGCGGGAACGCCGATCATCGTCAGAATTAATGAGAGTGCAGCTCCGCTCCCGTATAATATCCAGGGGGTTTCTCCTCCCGACATCATGGGTTTAATGACCGCCGCCATGGCGTTTGCCTGGGGAGCCACCAACGGAGTGTCTCCGGTAAATCCGTATATTTTATTGAGCAGGATCATCACTCCGCCGACAGTCGCAGCAGAAACAAAGGTTCCCAAAAACTTCCAGGTCTGTTGTTTATAAGGGGAGACCCCGAGCCAGTAACCGATCTTAAAGTCTGTAATGAGTCCTCCGGCCATGGAAAGAGCGGTGCAGACCACTCCTCCGATCAGCAGGGCGGCGATCATTCCGGATACTCCCGATAGTCCGGCCGACACCAGGATGAGAGAAGCAATGATCAGGGTCATCAGGGTCATTCCGGAGACAGGGTTCGTTCCCACGATGGCAATGGCGTTGGCTGCCACAGTAGTGAAAAGGAACGCTATGACAGCAACTACCGCCAGTCCGGTCAGGGCCAGAGATAAGTTGTGTACAATGCCGAAATAAAAGAAGAGGAGTATCATGATCAGGGTGGCCAGAATGCCAAAAAAGATGATTTTCATCGGAAGATCTCTCCGGGTTCTTTTTTGTTCTCCTTTCAGCACGGTTTTTCCGCTTAATTCACGAACTGCCAGTCCAAATGCACTCCGGATAATTCCCGAGGAACGGATAATTCCGATGACTCCGGCCATGGCAATGCCTCCTATTCCTACCAGACGGGCGTAATCCCGGAACAGTGTTTCGGCGCTCATGCCTGCAAAGGTTTGTTTTATTACGGCCACTCCGTCTACCATTTCTATTGTGGCGTATTGCGACAAGAGGGGGACAATTACATACCATGCCAGAAAAGATCCGGCGCAGATCAGGGCGGAATATTTTAATCCGACAATATATCCCAGGCCAAGTACAGCGGCTCCAACGTTTATTTTGAATACCACTTTGGCTTTTTCTGCTATTTCAGCCCCGATGGGGAAGACCCGTGTGGTGAAAACTTCGCTCCAGGCTCCGAAAGTAGCAATCACGAAATCGTATAATCCTCCAATGAGTCCGCTGATTAACAATACTTTGGCCTGGTTTCCTTTTTTTTGTCCCGAGATCAGTACCTGGGTGGTGGCAGTGGCTTCCGGAAACGGATATTTTCCGTGCATATCGGACACAAAGTATTTACGGAACGGGATGAGGAAGAGAATGCCAAGAAAGCCCCCGAACAAAGAACTGAGAAAGATTTGAAGGAAATCGGCTT
>JAQVSH010000357.1 GCA_028700615.1 Bacteroidales bacterium | reverse complement strand
TTATAAGCCGCATATCCTACCAAATGGATATGGAAAATGTGGGTGCGGCGGCAAAGGCCTGGACCGCTGTGTCTTCACTGGCCGGAATGCCATACGATTGTTTTTTTGCAGAAGATTTGAAAGGTAAATTCCTCTCCGGGTATGCCTCTGTAGTGTTTACCCACTGCATGGCTCTGTCCGATAGTACCTTCACTAATGTGTGCAACCAGATAAAACTTCTTATATCTGCAGACAGCGGGGTAATTATTGACGGACCCCTGGGTATTTATGATCAGAATGCCGGCCCAAGGACGGTAAACAGTCTGGACGATTTCCTGGGAATTACTCATGATACATGTCCTGCCGGAGACGGATTCCGTATTAAGGTGAGTGACAACAGGCATTTTGCAATGGCAGGCTGCAGCAACGGGGAATATCTTTCCCACTATCTAACCTCCTCAATGCCGGTTCAACGCTTTCAGACCGGTTCCCTTGTGCTGGCAAGACTTTCCGACGAGAGAAATACATATCCGTATCTTTCGGTTAAAAAAATCGGTGGCGGTCGCATAGCGCTGACGGGAGGACTGTCTTCCGGCGCCGGAGTGGGATCTGTATTCAGGAACCAGGATCCGAAAGGATTTTTCCCGAATAAAATATATCCCGTCATGGAAAAACTGCTCCAATGGAGCCTGTTTGGCGACACTCAAAAGCCTTTTCCTTCGCTGCGTCTTTCGAATGCCGACATGACTGCCATAATCCGTCTGGACGGTGACGGGGCGCATTCGGTACCCTCTATGAAATTGTGTATGAATTACCTGATTGATATAGCTAATGAATCCGGTGTTCAGTCGGTTATGTCCTTTGTCTCTTCCTGGGCCACCCGGGGAGGATGGAACCATTATGCCCAATTAATCAAAAAAATGGAAGAAAGTGGTAGCGAAACGGGAACCCATTCCAGAACACATCTTCTTTCTGAATTGGAAGGAGATCAGTTTTATGGAGAATTGGACAGTTCACAGGCAGAGATTCGCAACGGGCTCACAAAGGCCGGATTTGATCCCGGCCCGGTAGAATACCTGATTAATCCCGGAAACGGTCTGGCCATGCACCAATACAAAGAGGTAGCGGAACGATTCAGGTTTTTTATGACTCACGGCCTGGATCAGTCGTTATCCGTTGCCTACGGAAATATTTCGTGGTTTACAGGCGGTAAGAGGCTGGCTGTTGTAAATGATTCTCCGTCGCCAGATTACCAGTGGTTCTATGACAACACCTGGTCCTATACCACGGCGGAAGCCGCCATGTATGAAGATGCAGTTCTGAATCATATGTACTCCGGCATTGGCCACGGGGTCATATTCAATGCCATGTGGCACGATTACGGTATGAGTCGTTACCTGGCGGCTGAACCCAGGAATGTTACACGTATTGTACGTGAAGGGTCCCGTATTATTAATGCTTCCCATGAGAATTATTATAATGTAGTGCGGAATTTCTTCAATACGCATGATATATATTGCCCGGGTCCAAAGGAATTGGCAGGAAAAATGAAATTATCCTCCACAGCCGGGTTTTCATGGGAAGAACAGGACCATGCACTGGTCATTCAAATTGATTTTGATAAAGAGGTATTTGCAGAATACGGCATGTATGTGGGCGGCATGTCTCTGGACATTAACAACGCTCCAATGCCTGTTGGCAGTGTGACAATAAACGGGAAACCCCACTTTGCCTTTTCGGACAAAAAAGTTATTCTTCCCAATACCGGATTGGCCCGAATGACCGTTAAAGTGACGTTTGCACCCGGCGGCGCATTTGATTCGCGCCTGGTTTATACTTCCAAAATCCTTGACGGGATCACCTGTGAGAAAGGGATCCTATATGCCCGGGTAGTGAATCCGTCCCTGGCCCGTTTGCGCTTTGAGACCAAGGTTCCTTCCGTTCTGTTGCATTGTGATTCATTTGTAGTGGAAGAGAGCGGACAAACATTGCTTGGCCGTCTGACTGGGTCCGGAACGGTAGCCGTTGTGGCAACAGGGAATAATGAGATACAGGTGGTTTCGGCATCGTTGCCTGTAACAGCCGTAAAAAACGGACAGGAAGGACTGGAACTTACCGTAAAGAGTAACGGTAAACAAACGAACGAAATTGCCTACCGGTGCAACGGACATTTATCCCTTCTTTCGCTCAACGCATTTGAAGGAAATCGTAAGATAATGCTAAAATCTGGTTCTTTGCTGTTTACTGCAGTCGGCCTTACAGCACAGGTAAAAGATACTGTCAGGTATTTACCTTCTGCGGAAGACTTTATTAATCCCGAAAGGGGATTAATTCATATGCCCGGGAACGGTACCGGTCCCCTGACGGCAGAAGTACTGGAAGATTCCAGGGCACATAACCGGTCTATGGTATGGCTCCGGTATAATATCGGGAAATTGCCCGATTCTATCTCTAACGATCTTGACTTGCTCAGACAGCACGGTATGAAGGCCGTTCTGAATTTCGCTTACACAACCGATACATCCGTTGAAGAGGCGCAGCCTGAGATTGTAATTTTGCATATGGACGGCCTGGCTCCCCTCCTAAAGGAGCATTGCGATGTCATTGCTCTGGTGCATTACTCATCTAATCATCTTGCACAAAATGAAAATATGCGGCAGGTACTGCTCAAATTGCTGGATATACTGCCTGCCTCCCGTTTTATTCAGGTATCCTCTTTCTTGACCAAGCAGC
>JAQVSH010000356.1 GCA_028700615.1 Bacteroidales bacterium | reverse complement strand
TCAGTAATAAATGGAAAATATAAAACGGATAGGATGCCGACGACAAATATTTCAGCACACTGTTGCCGGTATTCAGATACCGATGCCCAAAGCCGAGGATACATAAGAGCCATGCCCATCTGTTTAAACTGCCTAATATCTGAGCTATGGTTCCGTTGTTGATGAACGGATAAGAGAGTTGACGAGTGATTTCGCATCCAATTCCGATTACCAGGAACAACCAAGCGTATTTATCTATTGTATGCTGAAACCTGTCGTCCATCATAAACAGATACCCGCAGAAGAAAATCAGGAAATAGTAAATCGGATTTTTATCCCCAAGAATATTCAGGCTTGCAAAAAACGTTATTAAGAGAAACAGGGCAAGAAGGATAACGGGGACGCCTGTTTTGTAAATTATTTTTTTAAATAAAACTGTAATCTTTTCCCGTTTCAGGACGAAGAAAAACGGCAGTCCGACCAAAGAAAAAACAAACAGGAATAAAAGAAACCATAAATGAGCCGGTGTGAATTTGCCATCCAGTCCGGATAAATTGGCATTCTCAAATTGCCAGAAATCAATAAAGTGTTGCCAAAAGTTGACGGAAATCCCCTGAGAAAGACGGGCAATGTATGTTATCGGAGGTATTATTAAAGCTGTCCCAAAAATGGCAGGTATTAAGATTTTGAGAAACCGTTCCTTAATAAATTGTCCTCCCTTGCGTTTTTTCAAAGAGAAATAAGTGGCGGCTCCGGAAACATAAAATAACAGTGGCATGTGAAACTGATGTATCCAGCCGGCAAAACGATTCAGAAAGTTACTGCTCAGTCCATCCTTCACATACATAACCACCTGGGGATCATGGATAAAAATTAACGCGCTATGGAATGGGACAAGTAGAAGGACAGCAAGGACCCGTAACCAATCCAGATCTACACGGCGCATGTTTTTGATTTCAGTTGTCATTTATAAATATTAATTCCAAATTCTTTTGCCATACGGCTCTGCCTGAAAGGATTGATTTTTTGAATTGTGTCGTCATATCTCAAAAGCGAACCAGTGTTTTTAAACCAAAAGGTTTTTCCTGCTTTAACACATTGTTCCCGAATATCTAAAACCCAATCGTAATTACATATACGAGCTTCCCGTCCTGTTTCACCACCTACGGTGACATGCTCAATTCCCCCAAGATAAGCAGATATATCAATAGGGCCCAAAAGTGGCGCTGCTGCTATAAATCTCCTTTTTATGGGGTAAGACAGAAACAAAGGCAGGCGGTAATCAGCTAATTCCTGATTTTCAATTGTGCACCCTATATTCACATTATCATATCCATCACCCCAATCGTTTGGCAGAGAAATATTAAAACGGTCAATGCGCTTAGTTAATATCAAAAAATCAAGGTCAGGCCGTTTCTTTATCATCGCCCAGGCTTCAGTACGCCATTCATCGGCTTCGGCAATAAAAAAATCGCTTGCGAAACAAGTCGCTACAATCTTTCCGCTTTGAATTCTATCTGTACCCTTTTTTGTTTTAGCTACGGGTTTATCAAACTCGTCCGTTTGATATACATTATTTTGTCCGCAACGTTTTGAGAAAGGGCCATAGAAATAGCAATAAGTGCAACCATCACTTACTTTATAACAACCAGTCCATGGGTCCCAATTCATATTACCGTTTTCTCGTTTTCAAAAACAGGTCCTTTTCCCACTTCAAACAAGCCCTCATAATATCGCTTTCTGATCTCTGTGGCCTCGTCTATCCATTTATCTACGCCAAGGAGCTTCATCCGGCAAAGATTATACACTTTCATATTGTGCGGAAAAGCCGAGCCTTGTTGAGAAGGCATAAGCAATTTACAGGGGAAATCACTACACTCATAACAATAAGCTGCTCCTTTTTTCTGTACACAGTCCCAGGTAGCACAATTCTTACTTTTTATAAATTTGCAATGACCTTTCTCGTCCCTGCAACCTTTACACGGAGTTTTATCCCGTGGTATTTTCAAAAATTCAGAAAGGCGGGTTTTATATTCTTCTGTAATGTTGCCCTCGTATGAAGGACAGTTAAAGCAATCTAACCCACAGGGGGCTGTTAATACTATTTTGTCCATTTTTATCTTTTTTGTTCTTATAACTACCTGCCGGGAATGTTATGCTTTCGTGCTTTATTGTGTCATGTCATAAACTTTATCAAGTTGTATTTACTTACATACCCGCTTTTTTCAATAGTTCTCTGTGATGCTTTATTTTCTATTGCACATCCGCAACTCGGTTTCAGGTTGTTTTTAATAGAAAATTCTCTCAGATTCAAAATTATCTGCGAACCAATAGCATTTCCTCTTTTTGAAGGTTTAACCCACACTCCCAAATCACAAAAACTCCAATCGGGATGCGTCCTTATTACCATTCCACAACCAACAAATTCCTCATTTATATAAAATTCAAAAAGATAGTCATTCTCAATAAAAGAAATTAATTGCTGTTCTGTTTCAAAAAGTTCCTTTATTGATTCGTCTTGTCTCAGCATGAATCCTACCGATGAAAGGCCAGCCCTTTTCATTGTTATGCCAGAGTCTCTTTTTATCAATGCTTTTACAAAATCACGATACAATAATCCAAGAATCGAATATGGGAGAGTGTTTAATAAACAATTACTTAACAAAAGTGAATCAAAGGATTTACAGTAAATATCCGTTATTGATAACTCTTTCAAGGCTTGCCTGAAAAACACATT
>JAQVSH010000355.1 GCA_028700615.1 Bacteroidales bacterium | reverse complement strand
CCTGTTTGTCTGTACGCAGCGTTCTTCCCCCAAATCCGATAATCCGTCCGCTGAGCGAGTGGATGGGAAACATGACCCTTTCCTGAAAACGGTCCAGCACGGTTTCGGGTTTGTTTTCCTGCGCCGGGTAATGAAGTGTCAACCCGGTAGATACCAGCAGGTCCTGTTTATACCCCGCGTCCAGTGCGGCTCTGGTTAAATGATCCCGTCCGCCGGGAGCAAATCCCAATTGGAATTGTTTAATTATTACGTCATTAAACCCTCTTTCCCTGAAATAGCCCAGCCCAATGGCTTGCCCGGCCGGATCTTCCCAAAGATAACGGGCGTAGAATTCACAGGCAAAATTATTGACAATCAACATGCTGTCTCTTCTCATCCTGGATTCAATCTGTTCAGCGGACTCTTCTTTTTCCTCAATGGAGATATTGTATTTGGCCGCCAGGAAGCGAAGTGCCTCGACGTACGAAAGCTGTTCGTGCTCCATAATGAAACGGACTACATTACCGGCTTTCCCGCAACCAAAACATTTAAAAATGCCTTTTGAAGGAGAAACGGAAAAAGACGGAGTTTTTTCATTATGAAAGGGGCAGCAGGCTATATAGTTAGCGCCACGACGTCTCAGGTTCACGTATTCACCTACCACTGCCTCAATGGGCGCGGCTTCGAGAATACGTTCTATCGTGGCTTGGTCTATCATTTAAAATGATTTGAAACCTACGGCTTCCCGAACCAGTTTCATGGTGGCTCCGGCCGATTCGCGTGCCTGTGCGGTCCCTTTTTCTATAACGTAATGCAGGAAAGTGTCATTATTAGAGATCTCCATGATCCTTTCCCTGACGGGTAATGTCCGCCGGCAAATGTCTGCGGCCAGTTGCTTTTTCAGGTCTCCGTAACGGATGGTACAGTTATTATATTGATTGGTGAAATACTCAACCACATCGGGATCAGATACGATTCCGAGCAAAGTAAATAAGTTTTGGATGGGGTCGGTCATAGGCTCTCCCGGTGCAGCCGGTCCGCTGTCTGTTACGGCCCGCATGACTTTCTTTGTGATGGTCTTTTCATCGTCAATAAGGTATATTCCGTTCCCCTCGCTCTTACCCATCTTGCCGCTGCCGTCCAGCCCGGGAACCTTCACCAGGTTTTCTCCAAAGTTATATGCCTCGGGTTCCGGAAATACATTGGCGCCATAAAGATTATTGAACCTGCGTGCCAGCAGGCGGGTAATCTCCAGATGCTGTTCCTGATCTTTTCCAACCGGTACCCAATCGGGACGGTGAATAAGAATGTCTGAGGCCATCAAAACAGGGTAGGTAAGCAGTCCGGCGTTCACATTGTCGGGGTTCTGGCGTACTTTGTCTTTAAATGAAGCGGTGCGTTCCAGCTCTCCTTTATAGGAAAGCATATTCAAGAGTACATACAGTTCACTGACTTCGGGAACGCTGCTTTGTACAAAAAGAGACGATTTTTCCGGATCAAGTCCTGCAGCCAGGTATTCAGCCAGAATGATCTTTACATTAGAATGAAAATCATCGGGCTTGGGGTGGGTGGTAAGTGAGTGCAGGTCGGCAATAAAGAAAAAACATTTCGCCGTGTTTTGCAGCTGGACAAAATTCAGCAGGGCTCCGTAATAATTGCCCAGATGTAAATGCCCGGTGGAGCGGATGCCGCTCAGTACAGTCTTCATAGGTAACAGATGTTCAAAATTAAGCCTACAAAGTTAGTGTTTTTTGGGTAAATGTTATCTTTGCATATAGATAAAGGAATTATGATTACTATCTCACAGGCCCGGTTGAAGGGAAAAGTCTCGCTACCACCTTCTAAAAGTATGAGTATAAGGGTTTTGGCAGCTATCTTTCTTGCCGGCAGAGACACCTTGTTACGAGGCGCATGGCCAAAAGACGGGACCCAGGTCTGCGAAGATGTACAGGCCGCTTACAGAGTGGTTCGGTCCGTTGGTTCGCAGTTTGTAAAGGAAGATATCGGGCCCCATGCCGTTCCCGGCAGGGAACATTCACGCAGGCAGCTGGATTGCGGCGAATCGGCTCTGGCGCTCAGAATGTTTGCCCCCATCCTGGCTTTGTCATCGTGCATTTATTGTCTGCGGGGGCGCACCACTCTGATTACCAGACCGGTGGATTTTGTCATTCAGGGGCTCAGGGAGCTGGGTTGCTGGTGTGAGAGTCTGAACACGTTGCCTACACTCTCCATTATTGATAACCTGAAAGAGACGGGACACTGGGAGTACAGCGACTCTTCGCTGAGTATGTCTCGTCCCATTTTATTGGTCCAGGGTCCGCTTCGGGGTGGAAAGTACAAGGTAAATGCGGGAGGCAGTTCGCAGTTTCTGAGCGGTTTGCTTATGGCTCTGCCTCTGGCAGGGGAAGATTCCATCCTGGAGGTGGAACATCTGGCCAGCCAGCCGTATATAGATTTGACACTGAATGTAATGGAATCATTTGGGGTACGTGCTACCCACGATAATTATAAAGTTTTCCATATACCCGGCAGGCAGGTCTACCGGGCCAAAAAAATTGCCATTGAAGGAGACTGGAGCGGAGGTGCTAATTTCATTGTAGGCGCGGCCCTGTTCGGGGACCTTCGTATTGGACCGTTATGGAAAAACAGTCTCCAGTCAGATAAGGCTATTCTCGAAGCCATTGAGAAAGCTGGTGCCAGCTGGAGCTGGGTACAGGGAAGTCAGCTCAAAGTGTATAAACAT
>JAQVSH010000354.1 GCA_028700615.1 Bacteroidales bacterium | reverse complement strand
CGATCTGATTGGAGATCATATCTGTAGCTATACTCGAAGGATCAATATTGGTAGTTCCCAGATCTGAATAAAAGCTATTGAGCACCAACAAGGAAATAACCTGTTTGGACTTTTGCTCCTCGGTGGATAATAAACCTGCAACCAATTCCCGGACATCCTGATCCACATCGGGCATCTGCAGATCAAACTGAAGCGTAGGTTTCATCAACCGTTCACTCAGTTTAATCACACATTCCACAGGCACCCTCTTGGACGGGCTCACGGCATTATTCATACTTAACAATCCGTCCAGAGAGGTTCTCGTACGGTATATCCCCGTCATGTTAATGATCGCATTCACAGGATCGCCGCTCCAGGTAATGGTTCCTCCCCTTTGTACTTCAAATTCACGCTGAAAAAGATTCTGCAGGGTAAAAAGGTAATCGCCCTTTTCCACCATATAAGAACCATACATATTAAACCTTCCGTTCGGAGTCAGGCTGAACCGGAGTTTACCCGAACCTGAACCGCGAATCACTTCTCCGGTTCTGCGATCAAATATTAACTGAACTTCTGCAGAAGGAACGACTTCCAGCTCAATATCCAGAGTAATTCCTTTTTTATTAATCACATAATCAGGACTCTTCTTCCGGTCATCGTATTCCAGATCATCAAATACATTTTCGGGTTTAGGCTTTTCAACTTCTTTTTCCACAAAATCAATAAAATCAACCTGATTCACTCCCGATTGATCTGAGAGAGGAATAAAAACCCGGGTATTGGGTTCTGTTTTTACATCAATATCAAAATTCAGATTCTTGGGAGGCCCGTAGATGTGTACCGATCCGGAAGCATATCCGTTACCATAAAAAATAGAAGCCTCTTTCTCAGGAATATTCAAAGACTCAAAATTTCTGGCATCTAACTGAAAATCAAAGGTAAAACCCTTAAAGAAACGATGCATTATTTTACCGGTGGCCAGGCAGGTGTGCCCTTTACTATCAAAAATAGTAATAGGATTTTCAGTATTCAGAAGAAATGCATTCTCAGCCACCTGTACCGAACCTGAAAAAAGGTAGGAAGTATTGAGAAAATTAACGGTCCAACCTGTATTTTGAAGAGAAACATTGCCATTCATTACCGGCTTCTTCATGGTACCCGTCAATTTTACTTCTCCGGAAGCAGTCCCTTTCATATTAGAAAAAATCCCCTCTACAAAAGGTTGAGCCAATTTAACTCCTACATCCTGAAGATTCAGGGTAAAATCCAATAAACCGGAATTCACCTGATACTGACCATTAAAAAACAAAGATCGCCGGGTTTTATCCCAAGATTCAAAACGGACAAGAACACTTTGCCTGTTTTGATCATAATTGGCTTTTAAGCTGGCATTCCCCATTAACTCCCCGTTAAAACTCAGCGTATCAATAGAGAGGTCACAATCCACAAGAGGTTTTTCAAACAAACGTCTGAAATCAGCGCTTCCGCTCACCAGACCTTTGAGCCGAAGAGTATTACTTTGTAAAACCATATCCAGCAGGGACAATTCCATTTTGTTAAATTCTAACTGCAAAGGTTCTTCCGGATCAGAAGATATCGATCCGCTCAACACCATGGACTGATCTCTGTTGGTCAGAGAAAACCGGTTGATCTTCAAAGAAGTAGAGTCTAAAAGAATAAGATCTGGCTTCAATTCCCACGGCATTCCATTGAGAAAAATTCCGGCCGGATCTGATTGAAAAGCAAAAACCGGCAATTTTGCAGGACGGCTGCTCAGACTTAAAAGACCGTGCAAATCTCCGCTAAAAGATTTATTTCCATTCCCCCAAACTAAACGATAATCCACCGAATCACGGGCTCCCGAGGCTTTTAAACTCAGATTTTCCATCCCGGTAGTCTTGTTCAGATTCAATTTCAATAAATTTATATCAAACCGACTCTGATCATTGTTTATTGAAAATAAAGTATTGATATCATATAGTTTTTTGCCCTTCACCTCCACAAAAGGAATATTTGCAGAAAAAGACAAAGCTCCTTCGCGCGAGTTATAGGCCCCTTTAATCAGAGAACTACGGGAAATATAGATACCGGGCAGAAAAAAATCAGAAATCGCGGAAGTGTTTTTAAAATTAATCTCATAATGAAAATTATTTTCATCCGACTCGTCTCCTAAAATTTCCGGATCATAGACCAGCGATGGAAGCGACCTCTTAAGCAACGCCAGCAAAGAAGACTGCAATGTAGCAAAAGAATACTGTCCCCATACTTCCGCATCGACCACATCTGAACGAAGAATAAACCGGTTTTCGTCCGAAATTTTCTTCGTAAATAAAAGAAAATCATCCATCTGAAGGGTATTCCCCGTCTTTTTCAACAAAGCATTTTTCAATCTGATCTCCCCGTCCAGGTTATCCATACGATTGCCGGAAAAATCCGCTTCGATCCCGAAAGAAGTAGTCCAGGCAGAATCAGAGTGAGCTATATTCATGTAATATAAATCAGCCTGTCTGACCTCCGCGGAAAACTGCCAGGCCGGAATTGTACCGGACAAATCAGCCTTACCATAAAAAGTACCTTTCAGATGAGGATCATCCACTAAAACCTGGCCATCATAGGTTTTGCCATGCACCGTCCCGTTGATGGTAATGTTTTGATATGGATACTTGTTGATCTCGAATCTTGAAAGCGTCCCTTTCATCTCCGCATTGATGATTGCATTTCGGGTGATTGTCCCGATTACAGAGGTTTG
>JAQVSH010000041.1 GCA_028700615.1 Bacteroidales bacterium | reverse complement strand
TTCCGAGTCCTGTTCAATCAGGTAGGAGAACGGCATATCGGAGGTATCGGAATGATGCACATGCCTGCCCATAACCAGTGAAAAAGCCCCGACCTTAGCCGGCCATAAAATATACGAATCGCTGGTAGTTTTGGAACCTCTCTCCACAATACCCTGATGGATAGGCCCCAGTTTATACATATGATTACTCTGATTAGAACCGCTGCCTGCATTCATAAAAGAAAACATACCGGCAATCAGCAGACTGGATTTATGCATGGTAACCGTATAAGGTCCCGCGAAAACAGCACAAGCCTCTCCGTTTTCTCCCTGACAATTGGAGAAAAAAACGGAATCATGCGCTGAATAATGATGACTCAGATGGCAGGCCTGACCAACAAAACAACGGGTCAATAACACCCCGTCTGTAACCTGCGCCCCGGATGAAATAATAAAATCATGGGCAATTACGCTGTGGCCTATCAGCACAGGATCCTGTTCATTACTGTTGATGCTGCCGTTTTCAAGCCTTTCGACCCCTTCAATGGCACAATAATCCCCGATACAAACATTCTTAATCTCCCGGGTATTCATAATGGTCACATGATCCCCTATTGACCCTCTCTCTGAAGAAACCCGTGCCGTATCTTTCTGAATAATTTCGTTCAGACGGGCAATGAACGCGGGACGATGCCTGTACAAAGCCATCATGTAAGCAAGATGAGCCGAAAGTTTGTTGCAGATACGCACCTCCCTGCCGCCGGTTTCATTCAAAACAGAAACTTCAACTCCGTTTCCAAAAGAGGAAAAGCCTTCTGTAACGAGCAAATCAATATTTTGAATGATAGTATTACTACCTATACGATAATTGGCAATATAATTGTGTACATCTTCAATCAGGCTGTCATCCCCGATCTCACAGTTATGGAGAGAAACATTTCTGACTCCGGAATGCTTCCGAAACCCGCCAGGGAAAGTGTATTCCCTGTTAAAACTCCCCAAATAAACACGACCTGAAAACTTTACATGAGATATATAATCTATGGAAAATGAAGCAGATACATCAATGTTTGACCAGTTTTCAGCTTCGCAGAACTGATCTTTAAGTCTTGCGACTTCGTCTGTAGTTAATGATCTCGGTGCTTCCATATGACTTCAATTAGTTTTGAGAAATCACGGTAATATTGCCCTCCACTTTTTGTCCGATTTCAACATTAATAGGGGTATCGAGGGGTAAAAACAAATCCACACGCGAACCAAATTTTATAAATCCCAGATCCTGTCCCTGCACTGCCAGGCCTCCTACTTTCGAGTAACAAACAATCCTGCGAGCCACAGCCCCGGCAATTTGTCTGACCAGAACCTGACGGCCTCCTTCGGTTTCAATCACAACCGTAGTCCGTTCATTTAAAGTAGAAGATTTCGGATGCCATGCCACCAGATAATCTCCGGGATGGTACTTGTAAAAAACAATTTCTCCGCTCACCGGATACCGGTTTACATGAACATTAAGAGGAGACATAAAAATAGAAACCTGTAGTCTCTCATCTTTAAAATACTCAGGCTCATAAACTTTTTCAATAATCACCACTTTCCCGTCAGCAGGAGCATATATCCTTGCAGGATCAGGATTTAAAGGTCTCACGGGATTGCGAAAAAACCAGATGACCACTGAAAGAAAAACCACCGAAAGGATCGGGAAAATCCAGAACAACGAACGGTGTGAGGCCATAAGCCAGTATAAAACAGAATTAAATATAAAAAGGCCGATAAAAACAACGGCTATAATTGTATATCCCTCACAATGAATCTTTACCATTTGAAATTTTTTACGAATTTTTTCAGGAGATCCACCAAAGATACAATACCGCAACGGGTCCTGCAAACAAAATAGAATCAAAACGATCAAGTAACCCCCCGTGACCGGGAAGTATATTCCCTGAGTCTTTTATACCGAGACTACGCTTTAAAAGAGACTCTGAAAGATCGCCGAATGTTCCGAAAACGGATACAATCAAAGAAAGGATCAACCAGTCGTATAAAGACAACAAATCATCATAGGAAGCGATCAGCGAAGCAATCAGCAGAGTAAAGAGAATCCCTCCAAAGAATCCTTCCCAGCTTTTCTTGGGAGAAATCCGTTCAAAAAGCCGATGTTTCCCGATAGAGATCCCGACCAGGTATGCCCCGGTGTCATTGGACCAGATCAGTAGAAAAAATCCGAGCAACAGGGTGGGAGTATACATCGGATCATCCCCTGGAAGAAAAAAAGCAAAATGATTCAAAAGAGATAACGGAAGAACAATATAAATCAATCCTAAAACTGCCTTAGCCAATTCATCAAAAGGATTATCCCTCTTTTGGTACAACGAAAGGATAAAAAGCCCGAAAATCAGGACAAAAGGAATCAAAAGAATAAAAAAATCAACCCATCCGGAAGACCAAAGAAAACTGCAGGCAAACATCAAGAGGCCGATCAGACATCCTCCCGTCTTCATGGGAAGCGAAACAGGAGTAGCCCAGGGCAAAGAGTAGAACTCAAAGAGGGTCGCCGCAGCAATCAGGGCAAAAAGCGCCAGAAAAGTATAGGGCCCGATCCATATAGAACCCACCACCACTAAAACAAAAATCAGACCTGTAAGTGTTCGGATCAATAATTTTCTCATCACTGAATCAGGAATTATCTGCTTCCGCATTCCCCTCTCCGGAAATTATATTTTCAGGGACATCGGCTTCAGAAGTTTTTTCTTCTTCTTGATTTTCGGGATGAAGTTCTTCACGAACCCAGGGTCTCTTTCCAAAAATCTTTTCCAGATCTTCGCTGAAAATCACTTCCGTATCCAGTAATTTGCCCGCCAGTTCAGAAAGGCCATCAGCATTCTCCCGTAAAATTTTCAATGACCTTTCATAGGCTTTAGCAATCAGATCAGAAGCTTCCCTGTCAATCATCTCAGCCGTTTTCTCACTGTATGGTTTATGAAAAGAATACTCGGTATTTCCGCCTGAATCAAAGAAACTCAGATTGCCCACTTTATCGCTCATTCCATAATAGGACACCATGGCATACGCCATCTTGGTCACACGTTCCAGATCATTAAGCGCTCCGGTAGAAACCACGCCGAAAGTAAGTTCTTCGGAAGCTCGTCCCCCCAGAATGGCACACATTTCATCAAACAACTGATCCACGGTAGTAATTTGCCTTTCATCGGGTAAATACCAGGCAGCACCCAATGCCCTTCCCCTGGGAATAATCGTCACCTTGATCAAAGGACTGGCATGTTCCAATTTCCAGCTTACGGTAGCATGACCTGCTTCATGATAAGCGATGGTCTTTTTTTCATTAATGGAAATAATTTTATTTCTTTTCTCCAATCCTCCGATAATCCGGTCAATGGCATCGAGGAAATCCTGCTTTTCAACCTGCTTTTTATTCTTTCTTGCAGCAATCAGCGCAGACTCATTACACACATTGGCAATATCAGCCCCCGAAAAGCCAGGGGTTTGCTTCGACAAAAAGCCCAGATCTAAACCTTCTTCCAGCTTCAGGGGACGAAGATGTACTTTAAAAATTTCTTTTCTTTCATTCAAATCAGGCAATTCCACGTTGATCTGACGGTCAAAACGACCGGCCCGTAACAAAGCCCTGTCCAGAATATCCGCACGATTGGTTGCTGCCAGTAGAATCACCCCGTTATTGGGAGTAAACCCATCCATTTCAGTTAAAAGCTGATTCAGGGTATTCTCCCGCTCATCATTCGAACCGAAATTGGGATTTTTTCCTCTGGCACGGCCAATTGCATCAATCTCATCAATAAAAATGATACATGGAGCCTTTTCCTTGGCCTGTTTAAAAAGATCCCGAACTCTGGAAGCACCAACGCCGACAAACATTTCCACAAAATCCGATCCCGAAATAGAGAAAAAAGGCACATTCGCCTCGCCGGCAACCGCTTTGGCCAACAAGGTCTTCCCGGTACCGGGAGGGCCTACCAGCAAAGCGCCCTTGGGGATCTTTCCCCCCAAATCCGTATATTTTTGAGGCTGCTTCAGAAATTCAACAATCTCACGAACTTCTATTTTAGCTTCCTCCAGGCCCGCTACATCCTTAAAGGTAATCCGGACCATCGTTTCCCCATCAAAAATCTGAGCTCTTGATTTCCCGACACTGAAAATATTTCCGCCGCCGCCACCGGCACCGCCGCTGCCCATCCGTCTGAAAAAGAAAACCCAGAAAACAATGAGTAAAATCAACGGAAACCAGGTAAAAAGATCTCCCCAGATATTTCTCCGGGTTTCATAAGAAATCCCGACCTGTTGCTCCAAAGGCAACTCCGCCTGGGCTTCCTGAACATTCTTTTCAAAAGTTTCCAGGGATCCAATCTGAAAAGTAAAATGGGGCCCATTGACAGGTAATCCTGAGAAAGTGCCCACCTCATACTTTTTGTACTCGGGTTTGGTAAGACTATCCTTTTTAATGGTGATCTCCACCTTATTGTTACTATTGCTGCTGGTAGTAATCACCACAATTTTGTCCACATCACCCCTGAGCAACATATTCTGACGAAAATCCTTCCAGTTGATCTCCTGGGGCGTTCCCCCAAAATTCATAAACTGGGAGGCAAAAAGCATCAAAAGAATCGCTCCGTATATCCAATAAATATTGAAACGGGGCTTTCTGGGATCAGAAAGTCCTCTGGGAAGCCCGCCACGTCCGAGGGGGTCTTCATTCTTCTTTTGTTTATTTACTTCGCTCATAAGGGATTGAACTACTTGTTTTGACTGATTCAAAAGTATCAAGATACTGGGTTAACTTTCCGTCAGCCCATAGATCTTCTAATTTATAAAAATTACGAAACTCTTTTTGAAAAATGTGAACTACGATATCATCATAAATCAAAATTACCCATTGACTATTTTCCAGTCCTTGTTTGCGCCAAAGTTTTATATCCAGAGTGCGTTCCACATACTCCTCCACCCAGGAAGCCAGCGCCTGGACCTGAGGTGCGGAATCCCCGTGACAAATCACAAACCAGTTACAAATAGGATTATCCAGTACGGAAAGATCAATGTTTACAATATCTTTGCCTTGTTTTTCCTGTAATGCCGATACTATGGTATCCAAAAGGATCTCCGTCTCGGTTTTTATTTTTTCATTCATGCAGTCAATTTCGGTTTCGCAAAAGCCGGGATCATTTCCATCCGGCAAATTTTTAATCATTTATAAGCCAGCAAAGATAATGCAAAATAGATAACCGGACAAACTGTCCTGACAAAATACCTTCTTAATTTCCTTATGCATGGAAGCTTCCAACCTTCTCAACGTGGAAAGCACCGCTTCAACCAATACTTTCCTCACCAGACTTGCGGGAGAAAAAAAACTACCCGAAGGATTCACCGTAATTACCCGTAACCAATCCGCCGGAAGGGGCCAGGGACAAAACCGCTGGGAAAGCGAACCCGGATGCAACCTGACTTTTTCCACCCTGTTTTATCCATCTTTTATCAATGCCGGGGATCAGTTTCTGATTTCAAAGGCAATCGCATTGGGGATAAGTGACTTCGCTTTAAAATTCACCGGGGAAATTACCATAAAATGGCCTAACGACATTTACGCCGGATCCTCTAAAATTTCCGGAACCCTCATCGAAAACATACTCGAAGGAAATACCATCAAACAAACGGTGGTCGGGATCGGATTTAACGTAAATCAGACTCTTTTCCTGAGTGATGCCCCCAACCCGGTTTCCCTGAAACAACTCACAAATCAGCATTATCCACTGGACGAAATGCTGGAAAAACTACTGTACTGCCTTTTTGTCCGTTATAAGCAATTGAGAGAAAATGACATCCCCGGCATAGAAGAGACCTATCATCACCGCCTGTACCAAAGAGGAATTTTTGCACTATACCGGGATTCCGGGGGAATATTTAAAGGAATAATTCGTAAAGTACTGAAAAACGGAACCTTAGAAATAGAACGGGAAGACGGGACTTCTTCTTTTTACGGTTTTAAAGAAGTCGGATTTGTGAAATGAATGTTAATAAATTCATCTCCCGGCTTGGCAAGTTTTCTCTATATTTGCAGATTATGGAGGACAACCTATGACAGCCGAATACCAGGAAGACAGCATTAAAACCCTTGAATGGCAGGAACATATACGCCGAAGACCCGGTATGTACATCGGAAAACTCGGGGACGGAACCTCTGCGGATGACGGAATCTATATCCTGATTAAAGAAGTGCTGGACAACTCGGTAGACGAGTACATGATGGGATACGGCAGGGAAATCGTTCTCACCCAAGAAGAAAAACTCGTGACCATAAGGGATTTCGGACGGGGTGTACCGCTTGGAAAAGTGGTGGATGTCTCTTCAAAAATGAACACCGGAGCCAAGTACGACTCTAAAGCATTTAAAAAATCAGTAGGACTGAACGGAGTCGGGATTAAGGCAGTCAATGCCCTTTCCTCTCATTTTACCATTGAATCCTACCGGGATGGAAAATCCAAAAAGGTAATTTTTGAAAAAGGAATCATTACTTCCGATCTCCCGGAACAGGTTTCGGAAGAACCCAATGGAACACTGGTCAGCTTTACTCCGGATGAACAATTGTTCGGACATTTTCATTACATTCCCGAACACATAGAAGGATTGCTGAAAAATTATGTTTTTCTCAATTCCGGGTTAGTAATCCGGTTCAACGGACAAAAATTTTTCTCCAAAAACGGATTGCTGGATTTACTGGGAGAAACCATGAGCACTCCGGGCTTATACCCTCCGATCCATCTTAAAGGAGAAGACATTGAAATTGCCATTTGTCATGAAGCCGGGTACGGAGAAGAATATTACAGTTATGTAAACGGACAGTATACGACTCAGGGAGGCACCCATTTACAGGCATTCAAAGAGGCCTATGGCCGCACCATCCGGGAGTTTTTTCATAAAGACTTTGATGCCGCGGACATCCGGACTTCCATCGTAGCCGCAGTCAGTATCAAAGTGGAAGAACCTGTTTTTGAGTCCCAGACAAAAACCCGCCTGGGATCAAAAGACATGGGACCGGAAGGCCCCACGGTCTACAAATTTATCACCGACTTTTTGAAAAAAGAGCTGGATAATTATCTGCACCGGAATCAGGAAACCGCCGATATTCTGCTTCGCAAAATCGTTGAAGCCGAAAAAGAAAGAAAAGCCATGTCCGGCATTCGCAAACTGGCCCGTGAAAGAGCCAAAAAAGTCAGTCTGCACAACAGTAAACTCAGGGATTGCCGGGTACATTTTAATGATAACCATGACCGCGCTCCCGAATCTTCTATCTTCATTACCGAAGGACTGTCAGCGAGCGGATCCATCACCAAATGCCGGGATGTAAATTCTCAGGCTGTTTTCAGCCTTCGGGGAAAACCTCTCAATTCATACGGACTCACCAAAAAAGTAGTCTATGAAAACGAGGAATTCAATCTTCTGCAGGCAGCCCTAAACATAGAAGACGGACTGGAGAATCTGCGGTACAACAAAGTCATTGTGGCTACCGATGCCGATGATGACGGAATGCATATCCGTCTTTTGATACTGACCTTTTTCCTCCAGTTTTTTCCGGATCTCGTAAAAAACGGACATTTATACATCCTTCAGACCCCTTTGTTCAGGGTAAGAAACAAGAAGAAAACCCTGTTTTGTTACTCCGAACAGGAACGGCATGCTGCCATACAGGAATTAAAACCGAATCCTGAAATTACCCGTTTTAAAGGGTTAGGAGAAATATCGGAAGATGAATTCAAACACTTTATCGGGCCGGACATCCGGCTTGAACCGGTAAAAATCAAAAAGGGGGACAATATCCGCGATATGCTTGAGTTTTACATGGGGAAAAACACTCCCGACAGGCAAAATTTCATCATAGATAACCTGCGGATTGAAGAAGACCCGGTGGCAGAACTGGAAAAGGAAATTACCCTCGGGGAATAAATAAGAGACGATTTGAAGATGAGTGAAGATCAAAAAATAGACCCTGCTGACAACGAAGAAAACCTGCCTTCCCTCCAAAAACATCAGGAGGACGGATACAAGGTAACTGCCGTCTCGGGGCTTTACCAGGACTGGTTTCTGGACTATGCCTCTTATGTTATTCTGGAAAGAGCCGTTCCCCATCTGGACGACGGGCTTAAACCGGTTCAGAGACGCATCCTTCATGCCATGCGTACCATGGAAGACGGACGGTACAACAAAGTAGCCAATATCATCGGACAAACCATGCAATACCATCCCCACGGAGATGCCTCCATCGGGGATGCACTGGTAAACCTGGGACAAAAAGGATTGCTCATAGATTCTCAGGGAAACTGGGGTAATATCTACACGGGTGACGGAGCTGCCGCCCCCCGGTATATTGAAGCCCGGCTTTCAAAATTTGCCATGGAGATCGTTTTCAATCCCAAAACCACCGATTGGAAGCTTTCCTACGACGGACGTAAAAAAGAACCCATCACCCTTCCTGTAAAATTCCCTTTATTACTGGCTCAGGGCGTGGAAGGCATTGCAGTGGGTCTGGCTTCCAAGATCTTGCCCCACAATTTCAACGAACTCATAGACGCTTCCATTGCCTGTCTGCGGGATGAACCATTTGAACTGTTTCCCGACTTTCCGACCGGAGGACAGATCGACGTAAGCCGCTATAATGACGGCCAGCGGGGAGGAGCGGTCAGGGTAAGAGCCACCATTAAAAAAACGGACAGCCGCACCCTGGTGATTACAGAGATTCCTTTTAGTAAAACCACTCCGATCCTCATCGACAGTATTCTGAAGGCCAACGAAAAAGGAAAAATCAAGATCAAAAAGATCGATGACAACACTTCCGATCATGCAGAAATCCAGATACAACTGGCGGCCGGGATCTCCCCCGATAAAACCATAGATGCCCTTTTTGCCTGCACAGATTGTGAAATTTCCATTTCTACCAACTCCTGTGTGATTGAAAATCATAAACCCAGGCTGATCGGAGTCTCTGAAATGCTGCGGATTTCCACACAGCAAACCATGATTTTATTGGGTAAGGAACTGGGAGTCAAATTGGAAGAACTTGAAGAAGACTGGCATTATTCTTCGCTTGAAAAAATCTTCTTTGAAAAGAGAATCTACAAAGAACTGGAAAAAGAAGCCATTTCCTGGGATGCACAAATCACGGCCATCGAAAGAGCCCTGGATCCGTACAGATCTTTATTCCGAAGAGAAATCGTCCGGGAAGACGTTGAAAAACTGACCGAAAAACCGGTAAGAAGAATCTCAAAATTTGATATCAAAAAAGCAGAGGAACACATTAAAGGGGTTGAAGAAGAAATTGAAAAAATCAAATATGACCTCAATCACCTGACTGATTTTACCATCCGGTATTTCCAGGAAATTAAAAGAAAATACGGGAAAGGGAAAGACCGCAAAACCGAAATCAGAAATTTTGACACCATTGAAGTAACCAAGGTGGTTATTGCCAATGAAAAACTATATATCAACCGGGAAGAAGGCATGGTCGGCACCGGGCTTAAAAAAGATGAATACATCTGTGATTGCTCTGATATTGATGACATCATAGCCATCCGAAAAGACGGAACCTACCTGATTACTAAGGTCTCCGAAAAAACATTTCTGGGGAAAAACCTGCTTTACGTGAACGTTTTCAAGAAAAACGACAAGAGAACCATATACAATCTGGTATACCGGGATGGGAAACTGGGTTCTATCATGGTAAAAAGGTGTGCCATTTACGGAATTACAAGAGACAAGGAATACTGCCTGACCAAAGGAGCCGAAGGCTCACAGATCTTATACCTGAGTGTTAATCCCAACGGAGAATCCGAAGTATTGAAAATATACTTTAAGCCCAAACCCCGCCTGAAAAGCCTTACCATGGATACAGACCTGGGAAGGATCAGTATCAGGGGACGGGATGCCCAGGGAAATATCCTTACAAAACATGCCATTCACAAAATAGTACAGAAAGAAAAAGGATCTTCCACCCTTGGAGGACAGGAAATCTGGTATGATGCCGATGTTCAGCGGCTCAACCTCGAAGGAAGAGGAACCCTGGTAGATGTATTTGACACGCACGACCGGTTACTGGTTGTTACAAAATCGGGGAAATTCAGGGTATGTACCTGCGATACCTCTTATCATTTTGAAGACGATCTCCTATACCTGCGGAAATTTGACGAACATAAGGTATTCACCGCGGTATACCATGACGTCGAATCCAAATTCTATTATCTGAAACGATTCCCCTTTGAATCTATTGACAAAGTCACCGCTTTTCTTCCCGAAGAGTACAATACCGAGTTGATTTTACTCAGTGAATATAAACACCCGAGGATTGTCATTACTTTTGGTGGGACCCAGGCCACAAGACCGGAAGAAACCGTTGCCGCCGATGAATTTATTGCTGTGAAGAGTTTCCGCGCCAAAGGAAAACGGCTAACCACTTATGAAGTTGGCAAAATAGAAGAAACCGAACCTTTTGAACCGGAAGAACCGGAAGAACCGGAAACCGAAACGGAACCGGAAGATCTGAACCCTTCCGGAACAGCCTCTTCCGACAGCCTCTCCGGAGAAAATCAAGCAACGGAAGAGAGTTCTTCCCATGATGAAAGCCCGGTGGATAAATATCCCGATATTGAGTTGGAGATCAACGAAGGAAACCCGGAACAAATGTCCCTGTTTTAAAATCATTCTCGTGAAAATCTTTCTGATCGGATTTATGGGTGCCGGGAAAACCTATCTCGGAAAACAACTGGCAAGAAAGTTGAATATTCCCTTCATAGATACCGATGAATGGATTGAAAACCGTCAGGGACAGAACATAGCCGGCATATTTTCCAAAGAGGGAGAGCAGGCTTTCAGGCTCATGGAACACGAAGCCATCCTGAAATGCTGTGAAATGCCTTCGGCCGTGGTATCCTGCGGTGGCGGACTTCCCTGCTATTTTAACCATATGGATCTGATGCGGGAAAACGGAAC
>JAQVSH010000040.1 GCA_028700615.1 Bacteroidales bacterium | reverse complement strand
CAATTCCCCGAGATATTCATATCCGGGATCGGAATAGTCATCACTGATATGATTTCCATGTACAATCAAAACCAACGGGAAAGGTCCTTTTCCCTCCGGGTACCAGACCCGGGCATTGAGCGGGTAATTTTTGGAGGTAAAACCCCAATATATTTTTCTTAGCTTATTTTCAAATCCTTTGGACTGATCAAAAAACGGAGTGGCATCTACAGAGTCGGTTTTCAGGGAGACTTCTTTTCCGTATTCAGACCGTTGTTTATCATTGCCGCTGCCGTAAAACAGGGTTTTTACCTGATAGTTTCCGGTAGCGGACGGATCTGAAAGAGAAAGATCCGGTGCTTTCTGATTCCAGAAACGATCAGAAACCGGTACGGTTTGGTCAACCCCTTCTGAGGCCAGAAGATAAATGACCGTCACATGAGCTGCGAGAACCAGAAAAAAAAATGCCAGAGAGAGAGGCCTTTTCCAATTGCCTGACAGTGCATACCCTATCATCGCTCCGCAGATCAGTTCAAAAAGGATCAACGCTCCGATGAAATTGCTTCCCGGCAGCTCTTCGGTCATGAGGAGTGCAAGAAGAATTACTGCGACAAAAAAAGGATTAAACTTCCTGACAATTTGAAAGAGTTCCCTCAACAGAAAGAGAAGCGCCAGGATAAGACCGAGCATTACCAACACTAATAATAGGTCAACGATGGGGGAAACTCCGGTCTTTATATAGGATCCCAAAAGAAAGATCCCAAAGGTTAAAGCTATAAGGATTCCTATGCAGGTTCCTTTCCATAGCTTTCCGGCCAGATTGTCAATAAAGGATTGGGCCTTTTGGACCCAATCCCTAATCTTTGTGTTTGACATATAAGTAGTTAGTTTTGTGCTGAAGGTTATCTCTTATTTATATCGGTAAAGAGAAATTTTTTGTATGCTCATTCCTCTCATTTTCAGTCCTGTACCAGAGAATGTGCTGCAATGGGTTTCATCTCCGTTGAGTCTTCTTCCGGGAACCCATTCCCCGTTTTTGTATACCCCTTCGTCTACTGCATCAATGCCGATGTAAGGAAGATCTCCCGGAGTTTTGGGTTTAAACCGGACATTCAGGTCCCGGCCCAGCACTACATATTCGTCTTTCCCCAGTTGGATAATGAATCCTCCTGAAATATTTTGTTGTTGCATCCCCTGACCCTGTTGGGCAGTTGCCGGTCTTCCGGAACTCATAGGATCTGCCATGACAATGTAATCTCCCATTTCAAATTCCTGATAAGGAACTTCGTTGTCTACAAGAATTCCCCGGATACTTCCTTTTCCCTGATGTTCAAGGATAAGGCCTGACATTCCTTCTACGAGGGCATAAGTATCTGCCAGAGGATCACTGGCCGCAGGGCCTGCGCTCATCTGGTTGCTGCCGTCAATTCCGAATGGGGAGAAACCCATGATATTGTGTTCTCCGAGGGCATACAGCATTTTTGAAGCGCCGGAGGCACCGCCGGAGGTTTCGGGAATAAACATAGGATTGCCCGAACGGTCAAATTGTTCCATAACCCATCTGAAATCAGGGTAGTAAATGTCAGGTGCCAGAAAATCAATGGCCGGGCCTGCAGCTCTCCAGATATCCATCACTTCAGGAAGCGGTCCTCCCCCGGGAAATCTTCCTGTCCAGGGATAATCAGGCTGTTTGAGCCAGGCGTTGCAAAACATGGGAATATTGTATTCTTTCTTGCCTTCGGCTGTAACATAGCCGATGTATTTGGCATAATGATAGGCCATAAATATTTCTTCGGTATAGAAAGAATAGGATTTCCAGTTTTTTACATCCACAAAGCTTTTTCCGAAAACTTCTTCCCAGTTCCCTTTGGTTTTGAAGCCGTTCTTTGACCAGACTTCGTAAAGTTCAGGAATCAGGTTGGTTTTGTTTTTAGTCAGATAATTGATCAGGTCTTCGGGTACCTGGCCGAAATATGCCTTGTTGGCGGCAGGAGAGAAGTCCCGGACGCTGTTCAGGATTCCGACTTCGTTTTCTACCTGAACCATCAGAATGGTCTGGTCTTTATCCACTTCTTTGATGTGGCGCATCAGAGCGGCAAAGGCTTTTGCATCGGCTTTCATGGATTCTTGTCCCAGCGTGGAAAGAATTTCAAGCGGATTTCCCTGTTGGTCTACGGCTCTCGGAAATCGTTTATAATCTTTTTTTACCCAGGAAGGCATGTAAATAGATCCCCCGTTCTTCCAGCTGGCAAACCAGATTAATACAATCTTCAGATTTGATTTTTTTGCTCCGTCAAGGATCGCGTCTACCATGGTAAAGTCGTACTGACCTTCTGTGGGTTCTACCAATTCCCAAGATGCAGGAGCAATGACTGTGTTTAAGTTTTTGGCAGCCATTCTGGGCCAGATCGGCGCCATATATTCCAGGCTGGAGCATGAAGAATTGTGAAGTTCTCCTGCCAGCATGAGAAAGGGTTTCCCATTAACAATCAGCTGTGTGGCATCGCCTTGTTTTTTGAGATAGGGCAGAGTGTTCTGCCCAAAGGCGGACGAGGCACTCACCAGGCAAAAAATTAAAAAGCCCGCAAAGATTTTTGAAATGTTTTTCATGATACGTTTGTTAAGTGATTATGGTTTGGTTTCAGTGATGTGATTCCTGTTTAATGTTTTGAAAACCGATTGGTTGTAGATTTTTACCCCCTAAAATAATTACTAAGTTATAGTATTTTTGGTTTGGGGAAAAGGAATTGTATTTTTGTCTTCCTTATTTAATGAAATTTCTATGCAGCTTACCGCTAAACTCATTCAGATCCTGCCTCTGCAAACGGGGAACGGAAAAAACGGAACCTGGAAAAAACAGGATATCATCGTAGAAACTTCTGATCAGTATCCGAAAAAGATTTGTGTCTCTGTCTGGGGAGATAAGGCAGATGCCTCTCTGTTAAAGATCGGTAATACGTTAACGATCTCTTTTGATGTGGAAAGCCGGGAGTATAACGGGCGCTGGTATACCGATGTAAAAGCCTGGAAAATCGAATCTGCCGGGAATTCTTCAGCCGCTCCTGCTCCGGGACCTGAAGATATTCCGTATTCTGTTTCTGAAGAAGAATCGGATCTTCCGTTCTAAAATTTTTTAGTGGTTTCTTATTTTGTCATTTTTTACGGGAGAATAATCTGTTTTTATCTCACCGTTTGCTATGATTTTTTCAAAATAACATTTGGCACCCGTCGCAATGATCATATTTTCAACGTTTTGAATATGAAAATGCAAATGTGGTTCAGATGAATTTCCTGTATTTCCGCAAAGTCCCAATACTTGTCCCCGAATTACTTTATCGCCCTGTTTTACCTTGATAGAATGCTGTTTAAAATGAGCAAAGAATAAAAATTCATTTTGTTCAGTCTTTAAAATAATCGAATTACCGGGAATATAGATTGTATTAAATTCTCCCGGCTTATTCTCTTTTATACCATCCACCATCAGGACAATTTCTCCGTCACAGGGAGCA
Organism: Bacteroidales bacterium; assembly: GCA_028700615.1. Taxonomy (GTDB): domain Bacteria; phylum Bacteroidota; class Bacteroidia; order Bacteroidales; family UBA4181; genus JAQVSH01. Next base: position 7,507 of record JAQVSH010000040.1, on the reverse strand, counting down.
ATGATTTCCTTGCCAAAAGCATAATAATCTTCATTTTTTTGTCCGTCTGTCCGGAATGATTTTCCATTTTCATCCAGGATGATGAAATCAAAAGCATTTTTTTGCGCTTTGTTGTCAATATGATAATTTAATGCTTTGGTATCTCCTCCCCAGACTACAGACCATTCCTCTTTAAATGGCAATATCATGGTAGAACGGTTTCTTTCTATCATGGGTAAAATTTCATCCGTATAAGGTTTAAAAAACAACCCGTTTATTTTTGAATGGTTTTCAATAGAAATGTTGACTCCATACAGTCCTCTTTCAAAACGGGTTTTGTATACCGCATAAGTGGACTCATATTTTATAAATTGTCTGGAGGTGATTTGTCCGGCTTGGTTTTTTAGTCCCGTAAAAAATTCGACGGCCTTATCTAAAGGCAGAGCAACCTGCATTTCCGGAGAAAACATTACAAACAGGCTGTCATATTTTCCCTGATTGTAGAAAGTTTCAAATTGATCCGAAACCGTTTTGTATGTCGTCTTTTCTTCCTGTCCCCGGAGATTATGGGCGATGAGGCATAATGCCATCATCAAGAGAATCTTTTGCATATGCATGAGATTAAGTTATTAAATGAAAGATAACTCTTTCAGATTATAATTCCTGAATTCTGGTTTTATTTCTTTCTGTTTCTTAGATTTGTATAAGACATGGGATCTTTAGCGATCGGGATACCTTGGACAATGATGACGAAAACGAACTAATTCACTAACTAAATTATAATTTTATGACAATCAACAGAAGAAATTTCGTAAAATCCCTGGGTCTCGGATCCGCTGCCATTGGGGTGGGATCATTAACATCACTCAGTTCCTGCACGGGAGTTCCTGCAGCTGCTGAAGAATCTGACGGACCTGTCTTACAGATCGGTGATAACATTGCACTTGCCGATACGGATTGTGGTAAAGTCAAAGGTTTTATTTTAAACGGTATTTATACCTATCTGGGGATTCCCTATGCGGCAGATGCTTCGGGGAAAAATCGCTTTATGCCTCCGCAGAAAATGGAACCGTGGGAAGGTGTCCGGCCTGCTGTATTTTATGGAAATTCTTCTCCTCAGACAGTTTACGATCGTTCTACGACTTCATACAGCGCTTTTGTAGATCATTGGAATTTTGATGAAATCAGTGAAAACTGCCTGACCATCAATGTCTGGACTCCGGCTGTGGCTGACAGTGCAAATCGTCCGGTACTGGTATGGCTTCATGGCGGAGGATGGTCCAAGGGAAATGGTATTGAACAGGATGGTTATCATGGAGAAAATATATCCCGTTTGGGAAATGTTGTGTATTGTTCTATTAATCACCGTTTAGGTTCTTTCGGATTTTCTGACTTTTCTTCCGTTGGCGGTGAAAAGTATAAAGATTCCGGTAATGTGGGCGTTCTGGATATGGTAGCAGCTTTGCAGTGGATCCATAACAATATTGCCAATTTCGGAGGAGATCCCGGTAATGTGACTATTATGGGCCAATCGGGGGGTGGTTCCAAGGTATGTACGCTGGCTACTATGCCTGCAGTAAAAGGCTTGGTACATAAAGGTGTTGCTTTAAGCGGATCGTCCACTTCGGGAGGCAATAAAGAAAATGCACAGAAATTGGGCGAGATGATTTTACAGGAAGCCGGATTGAAACCTTCTGAGATAGACAAATTGCAGGAAATGCCCTGGGAAGAATATCTGGAGCTGGCCGATAAGGCTTCCCGCAAGATGGCTGAATCGGGAGGTCCGAGAGCTGGTTTCGGACCCATTGCCGATGGGGTGCATATACCGAAAGAACAATATTTTGCCGGTAATTTACCCGATGAACCGGTGATTCCGATGATTTTCTGTACTACTTTCCATGAATCTAATCCGAACAGAGACGATGCTTCTTTAGAGGCAATCACACTGGACGGCGTGGCAGAAAAATTGTCTCCGCGTTATGGCGAAAAAGCCAAAGCGGTTGTCGAGGCCTATGCCAAAGCATTCCCTGAAAACAAACCTATTGAGATATGGGCAAAGATTGTTTCTTCCAGAGCCGGAGTGGTAAAAAATGCCAATATTAAATTGAAACAGGGAGCTCCTGTTTATGTTGCCTGGTTCGGATTTTGTTCTCCTTTGTTTGATGGACGCCTGAGGGCTTTCCACTGTTCTGATATCAGTTTCTGGTTCTATAATACCGACCGGATGATCACCCATAGCGGTGGTGGAGCACGTCCCCGCAAGCTTTCCAAAAAAATGGCGGGTGCTCTGATCAATTTTGTGAAAACGGGAGATCCTAATGGAGGTGAACTTCCTCAATGGCCTGTTTTTACTGAGGCAAACGGAGAAACCATGGTACTGAACGATGTCTGTGAAGTGAAAAACGATCCTGACCGCGAAGCCCGCAAAGCTCTGGAAGCATAGATTTACGTGACTGATTTATCATGAAACACCCTCAATATTACGGTCTGAACCGCATATTCCGGGTGTTTCATTTATTTTTGTTTTTAAATTGTGAACAGATGAAGAAAAATATCCTGAATTTCTGCGGATTGTGTGCCGCGCTTTTATTGAGTGCACCTGTAATTTGGGCACAGAATCCCGTTCAAAGACAGATTGAAGCCTGGATTACCAATCCGGATCGTTCCTCCGTATTTGAGAAAGTATCCCAAAAGTTTGAATTTACAGACAAAACCGATAAAGGGACTCCTATCGTGGTGGATGACAAACAGATTTTCCAGACGATTGATGGATTTGGATTTGCCCTGACCGGCGGGAGTGCGGAACATCTTATGAAGATGAGTGCAGAGGCACGCTCTGCCATTTTACATGAACTGTTTGCTACCGATGGAAACAATATGGGAATCAGTTATCTCAGGCTTTCTATCGGAGCTTCCGATCTGAACAGTTTTGTGTTTTCCTATGATGATCTTCCTGAAGGCGAAACTGATTTTGCTCTGGAAAAATTTGATCTGGCACAGGATAAAAAGGATGTCATTCCGGTCATGAAAGAAATTCTGGCTATTCAGCCCGATATTTTGATATTGGGTTCCCCCTGGTCGGCACCGACCTGGATGAAAACCAACGGGAAGGTAAAGGGCGGCGCCCTGAAGCCGGAGTGTTATGAAGTCTATGCAAAGTACTTCGTAAAGTATATCCAGGCGATGAAAAAGGAAGGCATTACGATAGATGCCATTACGGTGCAAAACGAACCGCTTAATTCAGGAAATACCCCGAGCCTTCAGATGCTTCCGCAGGAACAGAATGATTTCATTAAAAAATACGTGGGCCCTGCCTTTAAGGCCGCCGGATTGAAAACCAAAATCATTCTCTTTGATCACAATCTGGATCGGATAGACCATCCCCTGACGGCTTTGCGCGATCCGGAAACTTCCCGATATGTTGATGGTTCTGCCTTCCATCATTATGCAGGGGATTTCAGCGCCATGAATGCCTTGCATTATGCCCGTCCGGATAAAAATCTTTATTTTACAGAGCAGATGATTACCGAAACTCCAGGAAAGCCTTTCATTAATATTGCCGCATCGGTCAAAAGGCTTATTATCGGAGCTACCCGTAATTGGAGCCGAAACGTAATCCTCTGGAATCTGGCTGCTGACGCCCTTAATGACCCTCATACCAATAATGGCGGATGCTCCATGTGTCAGGGCGCGATTACCATTGAAGGAGACAAGGTGGCCCGGAACCTGGCTTATTATACGGTGGCGCATGCTTCAAAATTCGTGCGTCCGGGTTCAGTTCGGATTTTTTCAACGAGTCAGACGGATCCTTCTGTAATTTTGTCAAATGATGAGGAAAAAGCCGGAGCCCTCAGGGTCTGGGTGACAGAAACCAGTGATGTGTTGCCTAATGTGGCCTATAAAACCCCCGATGGAAAAATCGTGCTGATTGTGGTCAATGACACGGCGGTGACTAATTCTTTTAAAATCCAGTACAACGGACAATATGCAACCATTCCTTTAAAACCCGGAGCGGTCGGCACTTTTGTCTGGTAGGTCCTTTATAATTGAGGTTTGGGACTACAGTCCCCGAGAGCATATACATCGGATACGGAAGTCCGGGGAAGGGAAACAAGGGTAAGATGATTTCCAACGGATATTCCGTTTTGCTGCAGTTTGATGGCTACAGTTTTATAGGCCAGTTCAGGATGGTTGTTTTCATGACTGAGGTGGCACAGAAAAATATGTGTCAACCCGGGATGATATATTGAAGATAAAAAACCGGCGGTTTCATCATTGCACAGATGTCCCCTTTCCTGTGTGATCCGCGTTTTCAGATAGGCAGGGTAAGGGCCCGATCTCAGCATTTCTGCATCATAGTTGGCCTCAATTACGATATAGTTGGCCTGTTTCATATAATGGGCCACTCCCGAAGGAATATGTCCCAGGTCTGTGGCAATGGCAAAACTTTCTGTTCCCCATGTGATATAATAGCCTACATTGTCCGAACCATCATGGGGAACCTCAAAAGCAGTAATGCAGAAATCTCTTAAACAAAAGGGGGTCTCTTTGGTCAGAATTCGCCGGGAGGCTTCTATTTTTTCAGCCATACAAATATTTCTGGCCATTCCGTTATGAATCGTTTCTGTGGAGAAGACGGGAATTCCGCATTTTTCTCCCAGCACGCCCGCGTATTTTATGTGATCGGTGTGGTCATGGGTAATCAGAAGGCCCATAATTTGCTCCATCCGAACCCCTTTATCTCTTAATCTTTTTTTAATAGTACGCGGACCAATTCCCGCGTCTATAAGTATACCATATTCCTCATTACCAAGATAATAGCAATTTCCACTACTTCCACTGGCAAGACTAAAAAATTTCACTGACATTTTATGACTTTGATCTTGTGCAAGGTAAGATACTTAAGCGGATAAAAGAGAAAAGCCGCTTAAAAAAGCGGCTTTGATTTGCTCCCCAGCTAGGACTTGAACCTAGGACCCCCTGATTAACAGTCAGGTGCTCTGACCAACTGAGCTACTGAGGAATTTTATACGCATTAGAGGAATCTTTTTCCTAAACGCGATGGCAAAAATAACACTTCGTCGCTAATATGCAAAATCTTTGTCAATTTTTCTTTTTTTTCTTTTTTTGCATTTTTAAAAAGTATTGAGTAACTTCAAAAGATTTTTTTTCATTTTTTAAAATACCATAAACCGATTTTTGATGAATAAATTCAAGTTTTTTATGGCGGTGGTCTTGGCGTTCATTTCGACGTCTTTAAAGGCCAGTGAGGCGGATTTAGCGATTCCCGATTTGCACCTTGGTGCGTTTCATTTTTTCGGGAATGCCGTTTCATCATGGGATTTCCTCTTTTATGGGGCGTGTGTAATTGCTTTCACGCTCGGCATTAGTTTGTTTTTGTTTTCCCGCATCAGAAAAGAGAGGGCACACTCTTCCATGTTGAAGGTTTCCTCAATTATTTATGCAACCTGCCGGACTTATTTACTCCAGCAGGGAAAGTTCTTGTTAATGCTTTTTGCTTTTGTGGCAGTGGCCATGGCTTTTTACTTCATCGGTCTTGAAGGAAAAGGGGTATGGGTTTTGTTACAGGTTCTTTTGTTTTCAGTCATCGGAATGGCCGGTTCATACTCAGTTGCCTGGTACGGCATCAGGGTAAACACTTATGCCAATTCCCGGACTGCTTTTGCTGCTTTACGCGGTAAACCCTGGGATGTAGTAAATATTCCCCTTCGCGCAGGAATGAGCGTGGGTTTGTTTTTGATTTCCCTCGAATTGGTGATGATGGTCATCATTCTTTTGTTTGTCCCCAGAGAAATCGTGGGCATTTGTTTCCTCGGATTTGCCATTGGCGAATCTTTAGGAGCCAGTGCGCTTAGAATTGCCGGAGGTATTTTTACGAAAATCGCGGATATCGGATCCGATCTGATGAAAATCGTGTTTAAGGTAAAAGAAGATGATCCCCGGAATCCCGGTGTGATTGCCGACTGTACCGGTGACAATGCCGGAGATAGCGTCGGTCCGACCGCAGACGGATTTGAGACCTACGGTGTAACCGGTGTCGCGTTGATTACTTTTATTACCCTGTCGGTTGCCGATCCCAATATTCAGGCTAAACTGATTGTTTGGATCTTCGGTATGCGTTTCCTCATGGACCTGATGTCCGGGCTTTCATATTTTGTAAACCAAGCCATTTCGGAAAGACAATATAAAGGGGTAAAAATGTTTGATTTTGAACAGCCTCTGATGCGTTTGATCTGGATTGCTGCAATATTGAGTATTTCTACTTCTTTCCTGATGAGTTTTCTCCTGGTCGGCGACCTTGCTGATCCTACTATGTGGTGGAAACTGGCGGCCATTATCAGTTGCGGTACGCTGGCTGCCGTATTGATTCCCGAGTTTACCAAATGTTTTACCAGTTCTCATTCAACCCATGTTCAGGAAGTGGTGACCGCATCCCGCGAAGGAGGCTCACCTCTGACAATTTTATCGGGGATTGTTTCGGGTAACTTTGGTGCTTTCTGGACCGGTTTATTGATTATGGGATTGATGACCATTGCTTTTTTCATCAGTCAATTGGGCATGGATTCGGTATATGGCCCTCATGCTTCTATTTTTGCCTTTGGCTTGGTGGCTTTCGGTTTCCTTTGTATGGGTCCTGTCACGATTGCTGTAGATAGTTATGGTCCTGTAACCGACAATGCACAGTCTGTTTTTGAATTGTCTCAGATTGAACAGATTCCGGGAATTTCAGAAGAAATCGAAAAGGATTTCGGATTTAAGCCTGATTTTGAGGTAGGTAAACATTATCTGGAAGCCAATGACTCTGCCGGGAATACCTTTAAAGCTACGGCTAAGCCGGTGTTGATCGGTACTGCCGTGGTCGGAGCTACCACGATGATTTTCTCGATCATCCTTTTGCTTGAAAAAGTAGGTTTATTGAATGTTTCTCTCACGGATGCTCCGGTTATTTTAGGTTTGATCACCGGGGGCGCCGTTATTTTCTGGTTCAGCGGTGCTTCTATGCAGGCTGTAACCACCGGGGCTTATCGTGCCGTTGAATACATCAAGAAAAACTTTAGTCTTGATAAGAAAGAAGCCGATATTGAAGACTCTAAAGAAGTGGTAAAAATCTGTACCCAGTATGCACAAAAGGGAATGTGGAATATTTTTATCGCCCTGATCAGTCTTACTCTTGCGTTTGCCTTCTTCGATCCTAACTTTTTTGTAGCTTACCTGATTTCCATTGCCTGTTTCGGTTTGTTCCAGGCTATTTACATGGCAAATGCCGGGGGTGCCTGGGATAATGCCAAGAAAGTGGTTGAAGTCGATTTGAAAGAGAAAAACACTCCTTTGCATGAAGCAACGGTTGTCGGAGACACTGTAGGGGATCCTTTTAAAGATACTTCTTCCGTTTCTCTGAACCCGATCATTAAATTTTCGACTTTGTTTGGTTTGCTGGCTACCGAGATTGGAATTAGCTTCAAACTCGCCGCTCAAAACGGTGCGTATGATTATTCTGTTATTATCG
>JAQVSH010000039.1 GCA_028700615.1 Bacteroidales bacterium | reverse complement strand
GAATATGTAGCCCGGATGAATAGAGGTGGAAAAGTTGGCGTACTGGGTACGCGGGGAACGGTAGCGTCAGAATCCTACCCCATTGAGATTCACCATCAGAATCCTGAAATGATGGTTTATCAGGAAGCCTGTCCTCTTTGGGTTCCATTGATTGAAAACGGAGAGTATGACTCTCCCGGAGCAGACTATTTCGTCAAAAAGCATATGGATCATCTTTTCCTCCGGAATAAAGAGATTGATACCCTTATTCTGGGATGTACTCACTATCCGTTGCTGATCAATAAAATTAAAATGTACCTCCCTGAAAAGGTACAAATCGTTGACCAGGGAAAAATTGTTGCTGAAAGCCTTCAGGATTATTTACAGAGACATCCTGAAATGGATTCACTATGCGAAAAGAACGGACAACGTGTTTTTTATACTACCGACAGAGCCGACCTCTTTGACCAGCAGGCAGAAATCTTTTTCGGAGAACCTGTCGCTTCGAAACAGATTTATCTCTTTTGAAAGAAAGGTAATCAGTATTAAATCAATTCTATATGGCTTTTATCAAACCTTTAAGGGGTTTTACCCCAAAAATCGGAGAACGGACTTTTCTCGCCGAAACCTCTGTCATTATTGGAGACGTAGAAATTGGTGAAGATTGCAGTATTTGGTACAATGCGGTTCTCCGCGGAGATGTCAACTCCATCCGGATCGGGAACGGAGTCAATATCCAGGATGGTGCGGTGATACATACTCTTTACCAAAAATCTGTGACCCAAATCGGCAACTGGGTTTCTATCGGTCACAATGCAAACATTCACGGTGCGGAAATCCGGGACTATGCACTGATCGGAATGGGAGCTACAGTACTGGATCATGCCATCATCGGAGAAGGAGCAATTGTTGCGGCCGGAGCTCTGATTCTGAGCGGAACTGTTGTGGAACCCGGATCTATCTACGCCGGAGTTCCTGCTAAATTTGTAAAAAAAGTAGATGCGGAACAAGCTTCTGAAATCAATAAAAAAATAGCTCACAACTACCTGATGTATGCAGGTTGGTATAAGGAATAATTCGTTTAAAAACAAAAAAATCAAAGTGCCATGGAAAATCAGGAACTTATTTATGATGATGAACAAGCCGTTGTGTTCATTCTGGATTATTTGAAGAAAAACAGTAAATGCAAACTCAAAAGGGACGATATAGAATATTTGATGGATATTTTATATGATTTTTATGAATCTACCGGAGCCATCATTGAAGACGACGAAGAAGTACCTGCCGGAAAAGAAGAAGTGAGCTTCGATCATGAAGACATGTTTCAATTTGTAAAAGACACCCTTGAAGAAGAAGAAAACTCAGACCGTTTTTCTGATGAAGACATTGAAGCAGTACTCGCAGCGGAAATGGCTTATTGTGAATCCATCGGAATCGTCAGTGATGAAGATTAAAAAAAACCGCTTATGACATCTGATCAGGAATCAGATTTTTCTCAGATAAGAAGCCGGCAACTTTTGCAGCGCTTTTTAAACAATCAGAATGCCAATCTGGACATTCTCTACGATCTGATGCCCTGGCGTGTCCGTGAAATTCTGTTGGTTGCCACCCTCTATGATACCTTTTGCATAGAAAAAGAAGGACGTTTTACCCAACACATCCTCGGGCCGGAATTTCGTCACAGCCTGATCAATATGCCCCGGATCACGGGAGTAACTTCACCTGAGGAAGCCCTTGAGAAACTGGAGAATAGGAAATACGATCTTATCATCATTGTGGGCGGAAGCGACAAGGATCTTCCCTTTGAAACCGCCGGGCGCATTAAACATATTTATCCCGAACAATCTATTTTTCTGTTAATCAATACTGCAGATGAGTTGTCATGGTTTAACGAAAAAAACAGCCAGCTCAAATGTATAGATCTCATTTTTGTCTTTGAGAACAATGCCAAAGTGTTTTTTGCCATGGTAAAAAATCTCGAAGATAAAATGAACGTGGACAATGACACTAAAGTAGGGTTAATCAAAGTCATCCTTCTGGTAGAAGACTCGGCTCAATATTATTCCAAATACCTGCCCCTGTTGTACTCAACGGTCATGGAGCAGACCCGGAAGATTGTCGAATCGGGAGATGACCCTTTGATCAATAAACTCAGACAACGTCTCCGTCCAAAAATTCTGATGGCTCAGAGTTATGAACAGGCCATCGATATTGCCGACCGTTACAGGGAAAATCTCATGGCGGTCATCACCGATGTGGAGTTTTCCAAAGACGGCGTTTTGAACCACCATGCCGGAATTGATTTGATTCAGCATCTCAGAAAAGACATTCCGGATCTCCCCGTGGTCATTCAGTCGTCTGATATGGCATATCACAAAATAGCCTACGACCTTCAGTCTATCTTTATCGCCAAACAATCGGAAACGCTGTTGAGTGAAATCAGGAGTTTTTTGAGCCATCAACTGGGATTTGGAAGTTATGTTTTCAGAGATGGCACCGGGCAAAAGATCGCTCAGGCAAAAACCCTGGAAGAGTTTATTAAACAATTTAATACTATCCCCGATGATAGTCTGATTTACCACGCAAAACGCAATCACTACTCTTTATGGTTAATGTCCCGCGGGGAAATCCGGGCTGCCAAGATCATCTTTCCGATTAAAACCACTGATTTCAAAACCCTTCAGGAATACCGGAATCGTATTAAATTGATCATTCACAGGTACCGTAACGAATCCAACGTCGGTAAGATTATTGACTTCAGTGAGGATGCTCTGCATGAAGAAAGCAATATTGTTACTCTTGGAACCGGTGAATTAGGCGGGAAAGGGCGAGGAATAGCTTTTGTGAACACGCTGATATACAATCTCAGCTTTCAAGACCTGATACCCGGGATTCACGTCAGAAACCCAAGCACTTCGATTATCGGGACCGACGAATACGATATTTTTATCGAAAAGAATAACCTGCTGGAGCATTTGATGTACGAAAGTGATTACCCAAAGATCCGGGATCTCTTTCTGAAAGGAGAATTGTCATACTCTTTGCTGAAGAAGTTGAAATCTTTTGTCAAATCGGTGTCCAACCCTATTGCCGTACGTTCTTCCAGCCTGCTGGAGGATAGCCTGATCAACTCATTTTCAGGAACATTTGATACTTTTTTTCTTCCTAACAATCATCCGGACTCCAACGTCAGACTCAAACAACTCTCAGATGCCATTAAACTGGTCTATGCTTCCTTGTTTAAGAAAGAAGCCCTTCAATGCCTGAAACTGGCCAACCGAAAACCGGAAGATGAGAAAATGGCCATTGTCCTGCAGGATCTGGTAGGAAAAACTCACGGAAACTACGTATATCCCGATGTGAGCGGAACCGCTCAATCCTATAATTATTACCCTATTGCAAAGACACGCCCGGAAGATGGCTGTGTTTCTCTTGCGGTGGGTCTGGGTAAATACATTGTCGAAGGAGGGAAAAGCTATCGTTTCTCTCCCAAGCACCCTTTGTTGGATGCAGTCACCCCAAAATATCTTTTCAAAAACTCCCAGGTAAAATTTCTTGCCATTGACCTCGAAAAATCTTTGGTGGACATGGTCGCGGAAGGAGAATATGCCGGATTAACAGAACTGGACCTGGCTGAGGCGGAAAAACATGGAATATTAAAGCATTGCGCCTCTGTATATAACTCTGACAATGAAACCCTTCAACCCGGAATCAATCATTCCGGACCCAGAGTCATTGATTTTGCGGATATTCTGAAATATGAATATATTCCCCTGAGCAGGACGATCTCCAGTCTTCTGGAAATTATTCAGGATGCGTTGGGTTCTCCGGTTGAAATAGAATTTGCGGTAGATCTTAACCGTGATGAAAACGGATTTGCTTCCCTGTACCTGCTTCAGATTAAACAGCTTCCCAAATCCAAAAACGTTCTGAATATAGATAAAACCTCCATCGACATGGAAAATATTCTTCTCTATTCAGAAACAGCCATGGGAAACGGGAGAATAGACAATATATATGATGTCGTTTTTATAAAGCCCGATGCTTTCGACAAGACCCAGACCCTCACCATTGCAGGAGAACTGGAAAAAATCAATCATCTGCTGACTGAAGAAAACAGGCCCTATGTATTAATGGGCCCCGGAAGATGGGGAACCCGGGATCGTTTCATAGGTATTCCGGTATCCTGGCCTCAGATTTCCGGAGCAAGAATCATTGTAGAAATGAGTCTCAGGGATTTCCCTCTGGATGCTTCTCTGGGATCTCACTTTTTTCATAATGTCACCTCCATGGGTGTGGGATATTTTTCTATACAGTACCAGGGCACCCGCGACATGATCCGTTGGGACGCTATCAAATCAGCCACACTGATCAGTCAGACAAAATATATTCAGCATGTTCGTTATGAATATCCCCTGGAGATCCTGATGGACGGTAAAAATCAGTGCGCCCTGATCAATCTGAACAGACCCCGCTGAGATTGGCAAAAAGTTTGTAGTTTTGTGAAATATGTAATACTTTTTCAATACCATGAAATGATGCGCCGAATCCCGATGCTCGGAGTGATACTTTGTCTTCTGCTTACAAGTTGTGAAGGGATAACAAGTCGTCTTCCCTGGACTACAAAAAGTAAGAAGATCGTGATTGCCCGGATTTTCGATAAATTTCTCTATCTGGATGACTTTAGAAGCATTCTTCCTGCCAACACAAATCAGGAGGACAGCATTCGGCTGGCCAACATTTTTATTGATCAATGGCTAAAAAAACAATTAATGCTGGACAAAGCCCAATTGAATCTTACCCCTGCCGAACTTGATATCTCCAAACAAATAGAAGAATACCGATCAGCCCTGCTCATATACAGATATCAGGAACAAATGGTCAAAGCCAAATTGGACACCACCGTTCTGGATAGTCAAATCCTTAGCTATTACCAAGAACACAGCAATAATTTTTCTCTACCGGAAAACCTTTATCTGGTTTCTTTCCTGAAGATTCCTGTCAGCATTCCCGATCCGGACATGGTCAAAAGACTCCTGCGTTCTGAAAATGAGGAGGACAAAGCATCTGTTATGCATTTGGGTGATTATCCGGGAGCCAAAACAGATAATTATCAAAACGACTGGATTCCTCTCTCTGTAATGCAAAAAGAACTTCCTTCCGGAATCACAATACGGGAGGAAATGGGACAGGAAAAACATCAGATCATCGAACTGGAACATGAAAACTTTTTGTATTTATTCTATATAAAGGACATTATGTTTAAAGAAGAGACGCCTCCTCTGTCTTATGTAAAAAATTCCATTAAAGATTTTATCCTTAGCCAAAGGAAAATTGAATTTCTCACTGAGCTTGAAAATGAGCTGTATGAAGACGGCCTGAAAAAAAATCTTTTTAAAATTTCAAATCCCAAGAAATGATACGAAAACTACTTTTTATTTTCACCTTGTTCATCTGTTCAACAAGCGCTCTGTCTGCACAAGGTTACATTCTGGATCAGATCGTTGCCGTTGTGGGAGGAGAAATGATTAAACAAAGTGACCTGGAAGATCTTTACCTTCAGGCCAGGGCAGAGAATAGTTCATCTACCGGGGACGAACTCCGGTGTATTATCTTTGAAAACACCCTGACTAATAAACTTTTTCTGGCACAGGCCAAAGTAGACAGTATCGAAGTCGAATCCAGCCAGGTGGAGATGCAGATGAATCAAAGGCTTCAATATTATATTGAAACCATTGGGTCTCAGGAAAAGCTTGAAGCCTATTTTAAAAAAAACATTCAGACTATCAGGGAAGACCTCAGGAAGGCACTCACTGAAGAAATGATCACCAATCAGGTTCGTAATAAGATTGTTGAGAAGGTTCAGGTGACTCCGACTGAAGTCCGCCAATGGTTTAAAAAAATACCTAAAGACAGCATCCCGCTGATTCCTGCAAAAATTCAAATTGCGGAAATTGCTATTTATCCGCCTTTTGCAGAAAAAACGGTTTCTGCCGTAAAAGACAGATTGCTCGCCTTGCGTAAAAGGATTCTCGACGGAGATCGTTTTGCTTCTCTTGCCGTGATGTATTCGGAAGATATTCAGTCTGCCACAAGAGGTGGAGAAATAGGGTTTGCAAATAAGGGAACGCTGGATCCGGCTTATGCCAAGGCCGCCTGGTCCCTCAAGCCCAATGAAGTTTCCAGAATTGTAGAAGATCCATCCGGATATCACCTGATACAGATGATTGAAAAGAGAGGAGATCTGGCCAATACAAGGCATATTTTACTAAAACCCAAACCGGATGCGGAAGAAACCGGGAAAGCAATGGCACGTCTTGATAGTATAGCAGGTTATATCCGCAATGATTCTATCTCTTTTTCAACCGCCACCCGCCTTTTTTCAGAAGAAAAGAATACGAGATTCAACGAAGGCCTAATGATTAATCAGATAGAAAGCAGCCCGGATTACGGGGGAACCTGGTTTGAAATGAAAGATCTCTCTGAAGCAGAATTAAAGATCGTACGCAATCTGAAACCCGGAGAAATCTCCGCACCCTATGAGACTGTGGATGACAAGGGAAAAACCATTTATAAAATCATTAAAATCGTAAATCAGTCGGAGCCTCATCATGCCGATCCGGATCTGGATTACGCATATCTGGAGAGCATCTGCAAAAGAGAAAAGGATAATACAGCCGTAAGGGAATGGATCCTTGAAAAAATAAAAGCTCACTATATCCGTATTGATGAAAGCTACAGGCAGTGTTCTTTCCTGGAGAATGTCTGGTTAAAATAAACCCTGTTGAATGTCCGGTTCGCGTTTCAGAATTTTCCTCTGTGGTCTTTTCCTGTTTCCGTTATGGTACTCCATAGCAGGTCCGCAGTATTATACACCTCAACAAGAATCCACATCTGATTCGCTGAAAATTGTGAATGCCGATGTAACCAGTTTTGACAGCCGGATTGTCCGTGATGCAAGACGTTTGCTGGGTAATGTTATTTTTAATCATGACAGCGTAACCATGTATTGCGACAGTGCATGGTACTTTGATCAGCAATTGAGAATTGAGGCATTCGGAAATATTCACATTAAAAGGGATTTTGGGGAAGAAGAATTATTTGGAGATTTTCTGGTATACGATGGAAATACCAAGCTTGCCCAAATCTGGCAGGGAGTAAAAGCCACCAACGGAGAGGCCAGATTAACCACTAACCTGCTGTTCTATAATCTGAATGAAGAAGTCATTTACTATAACGAAGGGGCCATCATCTATAAAGACAGTGCCACTTTAACAAGCCGACAGGGAAGATATTTTACGCGGGACCGCTTTGCCTGGTTCGGAGGAGAGGTCAAAGTGAAAGATCCCGGATATACCTTTTCGGGAGATACCCTCACCTACGATCATGTTTTAAATAACCTTGAATTTTTCGGACCTTCGGTCATTACCCGTTTGCCCGAAGGAGACACCCTGATCTCTGATGCCGGATGGTATAATACAGAAGACTCGACCGCTCATTTTTATCAAAATGTCAGAATTTTCAGTAAATCGGGCAACCTGAAAACAGATACCCTCCACTACAACCAGAAAACAGATGCGGGTTATGCCTGGGGGCCCACCACCCTGACCGATACGGCCAATCATATCGTGGCGCTGGGAAAATTTGTAACCTTCGGGAGAAATCCCGAACGGGTTATGCTGACAGACGAAGCTTTGATTAAATATTGGGAGGAGAAAGACACCCTTTATCTTCATGCAGATACGCTCAAAACCTATACATACCCGAGAAAGGATTGGGCTAAAATTAAGAACGACACCCTGATCTCCCGGAAGGATAGTACATTCAGGGATTTTATCGCTTACTATAAGGTTAAATTTTTCAGATCTGACCTTCAGGGAGCAGCCGATTCTATGTATTTTTCCACTTCCGATTCTGTTGGAAGGCTATTCCGAAAGGCTGCGCTCTGGTCGGGAAAGAATCAGGCCACCTCTGACAGTATGAAAATATTTACCCTAAAGAAAAAACCGAAAAGGATGGAGATGTATGGGAAACCATTTCTGTCTACCCGCAAGGATTCCGTGTTTTTTGATCAGGTGAAGGGACTCCGTATTAACATCTTTTTCGATGACAGCACACATATCGAGAAAGTCGAAGTCAGGGGCAAGGTGGAAACCCTCTATTATCCTGTGGATCAAGAGGAATATATCGGAGGAAATAAAACTAAGGGGGAAAATCTGAATATTCTGATGAAGAACAATGAAGCAGAAACCATCACTTTCTTCCCTAAAACAGAAGGAGAACTTACTCCCATGGAGAAAATCACTCCTTCAAAATTCAACTTTACCGATTTTCTCTGGCAAACGGAACAAAGACCTGAAAAAGCGGAAGATATCTTCCATTGGTCTGAGTCAGAAAAATAAGACACTTATTCTCTCCCCAAAAACTGAGAGAAGAATTAGTGTCTTTCGGAAAACAAGATTCAAGACCCGTCGACTGTCAATATTCTTCTTCGTTAAAAAAGAAATCGTCTTTACTGGGGTAATCCGGCCATATATCTTCTATTGCTTCGTATACTTCACCCTCATCCTCTATTTCCTGCAAATTTTCAATAACCTCCAACGGAGCTCCTGACCGGACTGCAAAATCAACCAATTCCTCTTTTGTGGCAGGCCAGGGGGCATCTTCCAATTTTGAAGCTAATTCCAGAGTCCAATACATAAGTTAAGTATTTAATTATCAGATATTTAATAAAATGTATCCAATTTCTCGCAAAAATATAAAAAAAAATGGATTATTTAGGCACCCATGGCTTTTCATCTATAGAAAAATCCTGTTTGATTTTTCTGGAAAGAACATACAGATAATCTGACAATCTGTTCAGATAACTCAAAATAACATTTTCTACAGGAGATTGCGCTGAAAGTGTCACAACAGCGCGCTCTGCACGCCGGCACACAGTCCTTGCGATATTGGCTGCAGAAACAGACTGATGTCCGTATGGAAGAGTAAAAAACTTAACAGGGGGTAAATTTGAAGAAAGTTTATCAATGGATTCTTCCAGAAAAGTTACATCCTCCTGCCTCAAAAGAGGAAGATCCTTTAGGAGGACCTCATCAGCAGCAGCCAAACGGGAAGCACAAACCATCAGCCGGTCCAGAATCCTGATTAAAACAGCCCGAAGCGACTCATCAAGATCCTGATCAATCAGAAAACCTATATGAGCCGAAAGTTCATCTACTGTACCATAAGCATCAATCCTCGGATCATCTTTAGAAACACGGGCACCTCCTATCAGGGAAGTTTTTCCTCCATCACCGGTCAGGGTATATATCTTCATAAAAACTTTTTACTTCTTCATTCTTCATGAAATATCACTGAAGAACATCAATTGGTTCGAACATGTTCATTCTGGATATCATACTCAATTTCTCCGTCCATTAATCGAATGATACGGTGAGCATAACGGGCAATATCTTCCTCGTGGGTTACCAAAACAATGGTGTTACCCTTTTCATGGATTTGCTTAAAAAGCATCATGACCTCAACCGAAGTCTTAGAGTCCAGGTTACCTGTGGGTTCGTCCGCAAGGATCAGAGAAGGATTTCCGACCAAAGCTCTGGCAACCGCCACACGCTGACGCTGTCCGCCGGAAAGTTCATTGGGTTTATGGTTGGACCGCTCCGTCAAACCGACATTTGCAATCGCCCGGGTAGCTCTTGCAAGACGTTCTTCTTTGGGGACTCCGGCATATATAAGAGGTAACATCACGTTTTCCAATGCATTATATCTGGGTAAAAGATTAAATGTCTGAAAAACAAAACCAATTTCCTTATTCCGGATTTCCGCCAATTCATTATCTCCCATCTGGCTTACATCCTGTCCGTTAAGAATATACCCCCCGGAGGTAGGCGTATCAAGACATCCGATTACATTCATCAAAGTCGATTTCCCGGATCCGGAAGGCCCCATAATGGCCACATATTCATTTTTTCGAATTGTCAAGGAAACCTGTTTCACTGCAGGCACAATCATATCGCCAATGTGGTAATCCTTTTCAATGTTTCGCAACTCAATTACTGTTCTTTCCATATATTTGTCTAACAACATTAAAAATCAATACAATCAAACCTCAATGAATTTCAATATCAAAAACCGGAACCGAAAGATAATATTCCGCACTCTAAATCTATTGCGGGGGTAAAAATAGGGCAGATTATTGGTAAATAAACAGATCGAAAGTTAAAGATTGTTAAACAGATATCGCTAACCGCAGACTTGGTTATTTTTGTCGGGTGCAATGTCAAAATATGAAGAAAACGCTGGTTCCTCCCCTTATTACCATCATCACTTTAGCCCTTATAGGACTCATCGCCATTCAGGGGTATTGGATTAATAACGCCTATAAGATCAAAGAACAACAATTTGATCATCTGGTAGATACTGCATTGGGAAGAATCATTGATGAAATCCAGGAATACGAAGTATACAAGACGGCCATACAGGAAATGGACCCCTCTTCCAAGGTGAATATTCAGAGATCCGCATCAGATTCCGCCATCAGTATTTTGCCGGATAAAATTCGCCAGATTGATCTGGAAATTATGAAGGATAGAAATACCTTCTCGTTCTGGAGCAATATGGCACGTAATCTGAGCCAGATCCGTTTCCCGGGGCGATTTTGGACGTATGCCACTCCTCAGATGGGTTTTCTGAAAAATCAGCGTTATGAAATTCCTCCTCCGGAAAATGAAAGAGACCGTGACGAAAGGAGAAACCGAAGGGATATGCTGGTATACCGGGTGACCGAACGAATCGAAAATAAGCTCTTGGGAGACACTCCGTTTGAAGAAAGAATTACCAAAAAGTATCTTGAGGACATCATCCGGAAAGAATTTGAAACCTCAGGCATCCAGACCTTTTTTCAATTTGCAGTATTGGCTGATAATGAAGAAATCATATACAAATCTGATTATTTTCATATCTATTCTGAACGCAAAAAATTTATCCGGAAACTATTCCCTTATGATCGTTCCGAACATCAGCCTCACTACCTGAGTATCT
>JAQVSH010000353.1 GCA_028700615.1 Bacteroidales bacterium | reverse complement strand
TAGGGGATTACAATATGCAGCTCTTTTCTAATACCCGGGGCGTTTCCAATAATTTGGGTATCAGAGGGGCTTCAAAGAAATTTTTTGGAGGATTCAGAGCCGGTCAAAAATCAAATGCGGATTATTTACAGGGAGGCGGTGAATTTGTTCCAAATTCCCGGTTTAATGAAATATCGGCTAAGGCCAATGCCGGTTTTACTGACAAAATCGGAACTTTTAATCTATATTATGATTACAATCATCAAAAACTCGGTTTAACGGAGGACGAAGCGATTGAATCCATTACTGAAAGAGGAAGGAAAAATGAAATATGGTATCAGGAGTTTAAAACACATTTACTCTCTTCCCGGAATAAACTTTATTTAGGCAACTATAAACTGGATCTTAACTCAGCCTATCAGAACACAGAATTAATTCATTTTGGAGACCTAAATGTTTATGAACTTCAAATGCGACTTGAGACCCTGACGTATGAAGCAAAACTTCACTTGCCATCCCGTGAAAGCTCTGAATATATTCTTGGTTTTCAGTGTTTTAATCAAAAAAATAAAAACCTTCATCAAAGGGAGACCCTGCTTTTACCCGATGCAAATATTAGTAATTATTCGGCTTTTACTTTGTTGCAATTTGCATTTTTTCGTCAATTAAAAGTCCAGACCGGGATTCGTTATGATCATACATCCATTTCCACCATAGCCATTGGTTTTCCGGATCATCCTGAAACCTACCGCCCCTCTCTTGAGAAATCATTCGGAAGTTTCAGCGGTTCACTGGGGGCTACCTACTATTATTCTGAAGCATTATTGTTCAGGGCAAATTTTGCGGCGGCTTATCGTACTCCCAATTTAGCAGAGTTGACTTCCAATGGTCCACATGAATTGCGATATGAGATTGGTGATCATCATCTTGTTCCGGAAAAAGCGTGGGAAACAGATGTGAGTATTCACTACCATACGGATCATTATACGATTGATCTTGCGGGTTTCTACAATATCCTGAATGATTACCTGTTTATTGCCCCTACCGGGGAGACCACGGCGTCCGGGATGGGTATCTATCGCTACAGGCAGGCCAACTCTTTTTTGTACGGAGGAGAAGCCGGTTTTCATTTACATCCGGAATCATTAGCATGGTTGCATCTGGAAACAACGTTTTCCACTGTAGTAGGTAAATTAAAAAGCGGAGGCTATCTTCCTTTTGTCCCTGCTCATAAATTACGACTGGAATTTCGGGTTGAAAAGAAGAAATTTCTGTTTATGCAAAACGCCTTTGCTTCTGCTGTGACTACCACGGCTTTTGATCAGAACCGTACCGCAACCGAAGAAACGGTCACTCCGGGATATACCCTGCTGGACCTTGGCATCGGTTTTAATCTGAAAATGAGGGATCAGGATATAACCCTAAGTTTGAATGCAAACAATATTCTGGACAGAAAATACATGGACCATTTGTCCACTCTGAAAGAGGTAAATCTGTATAATCCGGGGAGAAATATTTCAGTCAATCTGAAGATTCCCTTTGCCATCATCCGAAGATAATTCTTCTAAAGTAACAGAGGGGGATTCCCCTCTGTTTATTTTTCCGATGACCAGTTTTGCCACTTTTTGTGCAGATTGTTTGTCAGGAAAGGGTTTCTCTCCGGGCACTGCCGGGATGTATGGCTGGTGTATAAAAACTTTTTTCCCGATGAGTATATTATATCCCCAACCGTTACCGGATGGTATCACCTCATAACGAACCTTCTCCTGATCTTTTTTTGTTGAGATCAGTATTGCGGAAGTTGCAGCAAGAATAAATAATAATGTACCGAAAGCTCTGTAAACAAACTTCCGTTTAGTCATATTCATCATACTCATCATCCGGCATCAGCTCAAACATATCATCAAAACGATAGCTGCTGCTCCGGCCCGTAGCGACATATCCACGTCCGTTAATCGTGAATGCAATGGGTGCTGTGCGGGTGGTTCCTTCAAAACTGGTTTTTTCCTTCCATAAATCGCTGATGGGATCATATTCCCAGGCATCGCTTCTTAAAGAACCTGATTCTCCGCAGGTATAATAAGCCTTTGATCCAACGGTGAAAGCTACTCCATAGGACCGGGTAATAGCATAATCATCATCATAAGTCTGATCAGTGACATTAGCAATTTTCCGTTTTTCTACCCACACCCCGGAAGCAGGATCATACATGAAGAAATCATTTACATAGGTTCCGTTATTTACCCCTCCGACGATATATGCCTTATTTCCTATTACAAAAGAAGAAGCTCCCTGACGTTTGGATCCGTCCGGACTGTTAATTTTAGTCCA
The DNA here is from genome assembly GCA_028700615.1 of Bacteroidales bacterium. GTDB lineage: Bacteria > Bacteroidota > Bacteroidia > Bacteroidales > UBA4181 > JAQVSH01. The sequence goes on along the minus strand of JAQVSH010000353.1, from coordinate 428 downwards.
GGTATTGTTTGAAGGATCGTAGCTGTAGAAATCTTTCAAATAGTTGCCATTGTATCCGGTTCCGATATATCCCAGATTTTCGAGAGCAAAACCTGTGGCACTGTGCCTGGCTCCACCTCCGAAATCCGCTTTTCTTTCCCAGCTATTGGAGGCAGGATCATAGCACCAGAAATCACCGAGATAATCATCCCCGTCATAACCCAGTCCTACATACCCTTTGTCGCCGATACCGATGGCTGTGGCTGAACTTCTTGGTGCAGCAGCTTCGGGCATGGAGGCAAGTTGTGTCCACTGGCTGCCATCACATTTCCAGAGATCATTAAGTCTGTCCTTTCCGTCATACCCTGTACAGATATAGGCCGTGTTGCCAATGGTAAAAGAGGCGGCATCACTTCTTGCAACACCTTCAAAATCAGATCTTTTGACCC
>JAQVSH010000352.1 GCA_028700615.1 Bacteroidales bacterium | reverse complement strand
TGCAGCCAATCTGATCAAACAACATATTTTTGTAGCCATTGATGCTCAGGTTCAAAGAGAAGATTCGAACAGAAAAAAAATCGCCTTGTTTCTTCCGGAAGGAGAATTTCGGGTCATGCGGTTAATGTTTATTAAATATTTAATAAGAAAACACGGAGGAGAACCTATTTTTTTGGGGAAATCTATTCCCAAAGAACTGCTTCCCGGGTTTATGAAGATGTGTCCTGTAGATTATTTTCTGATGACGGTTTCCGCTTCTTATGTACAAAATCCTGTTTCTTATGCCGAATATCTCAAGGAGCATATTCCTGAGATTAAATTAATTGTCATTTCCAAACCTTCCAGATTAGATCATCTCTCCTTCCCTGATAATACCATCTGTTTACCCTCCCTGCAAGGCTTGACTGAATTTTTGCAGGAGATCAGACCTAAAACGGACACTCTTCCCGGGGAGAATGTGTAAGTTAGGCGGTTATTGCGTTTTTTTTTAACTTTACCGGATTCTTTTCATTATACATGGAAAAACCGAAAGAAATATCAAATCTCCTGAAAGAACAGGAATACGAATTCGGATTTGTGACCGAGGTGGATACCGATACCCTTCCGAAAGGACTGAGTGAGGATACCATCAGAAGCATCTCCCGGTTAAAACATGAACCGGAATTTATGCTGGATTTCCGGCTGAAAGCTTATCGGCACTGGTTAACCATGAAAATGCCGAACTGGGCTCATCTGACCATACCTACAATTGATTATCAGGATATTATATTTTATGCTGCCCCCAAGAAAAAGAAGGTCGGCAATCTGGATGAAATAGATCCCGCCCTGAGAGAAACCTTTGATAAATTAGGAATTCCCCTTGAGGAGCAGAAACTTCTGGCCGGAGTAGAAGGCGTGGCCGTAGATGCGGTCATGGACAGCATCTCGGTAAAAACCACCTTCAGGGAAACCCTGGCTGAAAAGGGAATAATTTTTTGCCCGATCAGTGAGGCGATCCAGGAATACCCGGAGCTGATAAAAAAATATCTGGGATCGGTCGTGCCCTATACGGATAATTTTTTTGCCGCTCTCAATGCCGCTGTTTTCAGTGACGGATCTTTCTGTTATATTCCCAAAGGAGTCCGTTGCCCTATGGAACTCTCCACTTATTTCCGAATCAACGCCGCCGGAACCGGTCAATTTGAGAGGACCCTTCTCATTGCAGACGAAGGAAGTTATGTCTCTTATCTTGAGGGGTGTACCGCACCCCGAAGGGATGAAAACCAGCTTCATGCTGCAGTGGTTGAACTGGTGGCCATGGAACGTGCGGAAATTAAATATTCTACCGTTCAGAACTGGTATCCGGGCGATAAAGACGGGAAGGGAGGTATTTATAATTTTGTTACCAAACGAGGGCTGTGTAAGGGAGATTATTCCAAAATCTCCTGGACTCAGGTAGAAACCGGCTCTGCCATTACCTGGAAATATCCCAGTACCATCCTTAAGGGAGATTATTCTTCCAGTGAATTTTATTCGGTTGCGCTTACCCGGAACCATCAGCAGGCTGACACAGGCACCAAAATGATTCATATCGGGAAAAACACCCGAAGCCGGATTGTTTCGAAAGGAATTTCCGCAGGGAACAGCCAAAACAGCTACCGGGGAATGGTGAAGGTGCTCAAACAGGCTGATAATGCACGTAATTACTCACAATGCGACAGTCTGCTTTTGGGAGATCGTTGTGGCGCGCACACTTTTCCATGGATTGAGGTCAGGAATCCGGGAGCTGTGGTTGAACACGAAGCTACGACTTCTAAAATCGGGGAAGATCAGATCTTTTATTGCAATCAGCGGGGTCTGAGCACAGAAGATGCCATAGGCTTGATTGTCAATGGATATGCAAAAACCGTGCTCAACCAATTACCCATGGAATTTGCCATGGAAGCCCAGAAATTGTTGCAAATCTCTCTGGAAGGTTCCGTGGGATAAGTGTTCATTATTTCATTTGATATAATTATCATGCTACAGATCAGTAATTTACATGCAAATATCAATGGAAAGCCCATTCTAAAAGGGGTTAATCTGGAAGTACATCCCGGAGAGGTCCATGCGATTATGGGCCCGAACGGTTCGGGGAAAAGCACCCTGGCTTCTGTACTGGCCGGAAGAGAACTTTTCGAGGTAACCTCGGGAGAAGTCTGGTTTGAAGGTAAAAATCTGTTGGAGATTTCTCCGGAAGATCGGGCCAGGATGGGAATTTTTTTAAGTTTTCAATATCCGGTTGAAATTCCGGGGGTCAGTATATCCAATTTCATGCGTGCCGCGCTCAATGAAAAACGTAAATTTCAGGGAGAGCCTCCGTTGACTGCGGGCGAATTTCTTAAACGGATGAAAGAAAAAATGCAATTTGTCGAATTGGGGGATAGTTTATCCGGAAGGGCTGTGAATGAGGGCTTTTCAGGAGGAGAAAAAAAACGCAATGAAATCTTCCAAATGGCAATGCTGGAACCTAAGCTGGCCATTTTGGATGAAACCGACAGCGGATTGGATGTTGACGCATTAAGAATTGTCGCCGGCGGGGTAAACCGCCTTAAAACTCCTGACAATGCCAGCCTGGTTATTACTCATTATCAGCGCCTTCTGGACTATATTGTACCCGATTTTGTGCACATTCTCTATGATGGCCGGATTATCCGCTCTGCAGGGAAAGAACTTGCCCTCGAAATTGAGGAAAAAGGCTATGACTGGATTATTAATCCGTCC
>JAQVSH010000351.1 GCA_028700615.1 Bacteroidales bacterium | reverse complement strand
GATTCTTTGATACGGATCATCGCTTTAATTTGAGCAAATAGATCGAGCTCATCCATCGGCTGGGTCAGAAAAGCATCCGCTCCTGCCTCCAGCGCTTTAATCCGGCTCTCTTTCTCCGTCCGGGCTGCAGTGATCATCAGAACCGGAATGTGTTTAATGGAATCCTCTGATTTTATTTTAGAACATATTTCAAATCCATTCATTTCGGACCTCGAGATATCAAGCAAAACAACATCGGGTTTTTCGAAATGGCAGAGTCTGAGTCCTTCATTTGCGTCCTGAGCTATCTTCAGCTCTGCGTTTGGAAAAGTTTTTGAGACTATGGTTTTAAGTGCTGGAAGATCACTATTGATAATATCAATAGCCAGAATTTTTGGATGAATATTTTCCATCAGCATAGTTATATAGGTTGAACTACCTTATCAGTTTTTCTGTTGTTAGGCAAGAAAAGAATTAACCGTTAAATTTCGTGGATTTTTTTTTAATCTTTTGTAGGAAAATGCCTTACTTTTTGGGGAGATGTGTTAAAAAAAAAGGATGATTTTCATCATCCCCTTTTTTTGTAGTATATTCCTGTGAACAGTTTGATTCTGAGTCCAAAGTTACAAGAAATTTTTAAAAAATCTCATTCTTTTATTTTTTCAAAGATACCCGATAGCTGACGCCATCGATTTTTCCCTGCGACACCTGAAATCCTGATCCTTTTTTAGTCAGTAAGACTTCGGTAAGTTTGTTGTCTGAGGGCAGACAAACGAGTCCTTTGGCATCAGCTGCCTTTTTGCCGTAAACTACCAGTTCAAGTTTTGACCAGTCCATTTTGTCTGTAGATTGAGCCAGCGCAATATGGGGAATCATGCTTCCGGAACGTACCATGATAATGGCGGGAATTTCTCCGGCAGCCACATCATGCCATCCATTGCCGTATTCTTTTCCAGTCTGGTAATCTACCCAGTTCCCTTTGGGAAGGTAAACCTGACGACCTGTGGATCCTTCTTTAAACAGAGGCGCCACCAGCATGTCTGAACCGAACATATACTCGTCTTCAATGATCCAGGCTCCCGGATCTTCAGGAAATTCAATAAACAAAGCCCTCATCATGGGCAACCCTTTTTCGCTGCATTCTTTGGATTGTGCATAGATATAAGGCATCAGTTTGTATTTCATTTCTGTACTCTGACGGAATGCGTTTGTAAAAGATTCGCTGATCAGCCAAGGTTCCTTAGGAGGCGTTCCGTGGGTACGGGTATGCGAGGTTAACATACCGAATGGCAACCAGCGACGATACAATTCTTCAGGAGTCTTAAGAACAAATCCTCCGATGTCATGGCTCCAGAAAGAAAAGCCCGAAACTCCCAGAGAAAGACCTCCCCGAAGGGTGGATAACATGGCGTTGTCAGTGTTGGCTGCATCGCCTCCCCAATGGAGAGGATAACGCTGACTTCCGGCCCAGGCGCTTCTGGCCCACATGATATTTTCTCCGCTGATGTTTTTAGTGATTTCATTTACGGTTTTGTTGTAGCGGAGAGGATAAAGATTGTGCTCATAAAAACCAGTACTTCCCGATGCGTACAATCCATGCTGCGGTCCGGCTTCTCCAAAGTCTACCTTGATAGCTCCTACGCCCATTTTAAGAAGACCCGCCAGTTTGTCCTGGTACCATTTTACGGTTTTCGGATTAGAAAAATCAAGGACTGCATCTTCACTGGTGATGTTTCCCTTTGCATCTCTTACATGAAGGTTGTTATCAATAATTTCTTTAAAAAATTTGTTTTTGGGAGTGAAGTACGGAATTTGCCAAAGACTGATATGAAATCCATCCTTTTTCAGATCAGAAATCATTTTTTGAGGATTGCTGAAACGGGAAGGCGCAAATTCATAATCACATTGCCAGTCGTTTTCAAACCAACCTGTGTCAAAGTGGATTACGTCTGAAGGAATTTTGTTTTCTCTCAGTTTTGCAGCTACTTCATAACCTTCTTCCTGTGAAAAATAAGTAATACGGCTCATCCACAAGCCAAATGACCAAAGCGGGGGCATCGGGGATTTTCCGGTAAGGGTGGTGTATTCATCCAGAATTTCTTTGGGAGATCCGACAAACACAAATAGATCCAGTTCATCATCACCGATCATCAGATTGGCTGATTCCAGAAGATTTTGTCCAAAATCCGCCGTGATAGGAGAGGAGGTATGCATAAACATCCCGTATCCGTTGCTACTCATGAAGAAAGGTATAGGTTTGTACATGGTTTGGTTTTCTACCCCGTTGGCGTCATCAACCCACAAAACTAATTTCTGACCTCTCTTATTCAAGCCGGTAAAGGACTCTCCGCAACCAAAGATTTTTTCTCCGATACTCAGATTAAATACGGCGTCAAAACTTCTGGAATAATCTGTACTTCTCCGGACAAATGAGAACGGAAGATTGGGATGATAGGTTCCATCATTTTGCGCTTCATAACGAGTGGAGGTAATCATGTTTCCTTTGGAATCATATACTTTTATCTGCCAGGGTTTTACAGTGATTTCAACCGCACCGTAAGGGCCGGTGTATTTGTGTCCGGTAGCTGTTTTGCTGTATTTCCAGTCGTTGCTTTTTCCGGGTTCTTTCACCAGCATCAAAGATTCCGGTTGTTTTTTCATTACAGGAGCACTCTGCGCTCTGATTCTGAATGTTTTGGGAGAAACAAACTCAATGGAGAAAGGAAGTTCCGGATTCTGAGGATAGACATTTTCCGGAAAATCAATCGTAGT
>JAQVSH010000350.1 GCA_028700615.1 Bacteroidales bacterium | reverse complement strand
CCTTATCAATTGGTCGAAATCGATCCAAACAGAATATTTATCCCGAAGATTTGCTAACTTTGCAATATACAAATACAGGATTCTTCTTATGAGAAAAATAGCGTTGATCACAGGAGCCACAGCCGGAATCGGAAGAGCAATGGCCATGAAGCTTGCGGACAACCAATATGACCTGATATTAACCGGCCGGAGGGTTGAACTACTTACTCAGCTAAAAACCGAATTGGGGATCAAGTGTAAAAGCGATGTACATATTCTAAATCTGGATATGCGGGATCGCAAAGCGGTTGAATCTGCCCTTGAAAACATTCCCGCAGCATGGAGGAATATAGATCTGTTGGTTAATAATGCAGGACTTGCTGCCGGACTCGCTCCTCTTCAGAACGGAGATATTGATGATTGGGATCAAATGATAGACACCAATATTAAGGGGGTGCTTTATATATCTAAAAAAGTTTCCCAATGGATGATAGAACGTAAAAAAGGACATATTGTCAATTTGTCCTCCATCGCCGGAAAAGAAACCTATCCTGCGGGTGCAGTGTATTGTGCCACTAAACACGCGATTGAAGCCATCACTCAGGGAATGCGTATCGATTTAGCCCCTTATGGAATTAAGGTGTCTTCTATTTCTCCGGGAATGGTCAACACAGAGTTTTCCCTGGTCAGATTTAAAGGGGATCAGAAAAAAGCGGATGCCGTGTATGAGGGATTAACCCCGCTGTCCGCAGAGGACATCGCGGAAGCCTTGTTATTTATTGTAACCCGTCCGCCTCATGTAAACATCAACGACATTTATATCACCCCTTTGGCTCAGGCCGGTTCTGCCCATGTCTTCAGAAAATAACACACACTCTTACGGGCGGCTTTTCGATTTTACCGTAGAGGTTTTAAAACACATGGGGTTTTCACAAAAAGACTCCGAAGAATGTGCTGTGGTTTTTCTGGCTGCTGAATTACGTGGAATTTCAACGCATGGAGTCATCCGTCTGGGAGATTATTGTAAACTCTGGGAAAAAGGCAGAATCAATACGGCACCAAACATTCAAATAGTTCATGAATCCCCCTGTACGGCAGTCATAGACGGAGATGGGACCATTGGTATGATTCCTGCGCGCATGGCTATGCGAAAAGCCATGGAAAAAGCGCGGAATGCCGGAACCGGCTGGGTCTGTGTGAAAAACTCCTGCAATTTTGGAATTGCAGGCTATTATGCCATGATGGCGCTGGAAGAAGACATGATCGGCATCACCATGACCAATGCAAGCGCTCTGGTTGCCCCGACATTTTCCGCAGAAGCCATGATGGGAACAAATCCTCTGGCGATAGCCATTCCTGCCCTCTCCCAGCCTCCTTATGTAGCAGATTTTGCCACTACCCCTATCACGCGCGGGAAGTTTACCCTGGCAGCCAAAAAAGGAGAAAAAATCGGATTTGGATTTGCACAGGACAAACAGGGCAATCCCTCAGACGATCCCACCATTCTTGAACGGGGAGGCTCTATGCTGCCTTTGGGCGGCACAAGAGAACACGGAAGCCATAAAGGATTCTGCCTGGGTTCTATGGTAGACATTCTCACCGGGGTGCTATCCGGAGCCAACTTCGGGCCCTTCGTTCCGCCTATGGTACCCTATCTTTCCATGCCAGAAAATCAGGTTGGGAAAGGATTGGGACATTTTTTCGGGGCCATGCGGATTGATGCATTTATGCCTGCCGCAGAGTTCAAACAAAGAATGGATCTTTGGATTGAAACTTTCCGGAACGCCAAACCTGCCAATGGTTGCGAAAAGGTACTAATTCCGGGCGATCCGGAACGGGAGTCAGAAATCCGTATCCGTAAAGAAGGCATCCAACTCTCTCCTCAGGTTGAAAAAGACATGGAGGAGATCTCAGAAAAATTCGGGATTCCGTTCAGAAATTAGCGCCGGAAAACCTTCGGGATATTCATCTGAACCCTCCTAGGAGGCTGAATGATCTATCGGACATTCAGCGGATTTGGGGGAATTTATCCCTGAATAAATTCCAATCCTTTTCCTCAGGCGAGACCTCTTGAAAAACAGCCGTAACATCCTCCTCGGTCAACCGGTTGAAATCCTTCTTCCGGGGCATAATGAGGAGTCCTCCCATATCCAATGCACCGGGACTTATCAGCCTCTTTGCCGGATCCTCCTGAAAAAAACAGGCCGGACGATGAGCACGTCTGGGAAATATCGCCAGACTCCACCGACCCCGAACATAACGGCATAACCAGTTCCATTCGGGCTCCTGAAAGCTTCCGGAATCCTCAGATCCCTTAAAATGACAGGCCAGAAACTCAGGTTGAAACAAAAGCCGTGCAAAGCCGGCTAAATCATAAAATGACTGCTGATCCGGATAATATCCCTGTATCATCATAAACTTTCTCAGGCCTTCTGAAAAAAACACCTCCATTTCGCCCATTCCGGACGAAATTTTGCCTATTCCGGAAGAGACCAGCGGATCATCCCAGAATGGAAGATGATCGCCCATTCCGGCCTGAAAATGCAAATGATCAGGAGCGCTGGCCCCGCTCCGGGGTCCATTGTAAAACACAGTAAACCCTTCAAGATAATAAGCAAGTTCCAGAAAGTCCTCCATCACCACGCCTATCTGCTGGGGGGTGTGACTCCCGGCAACAATAGTCAGATGAAGCGGCAGGATCGGATAGGGATTGGCAAGCACAGCGTAGTTCTTCCATTCATGAACCATTTGTTCGGGAGGCCGCTGCCCGGG
>JAQVSH010000349.1 GCA_028700615.1 Bacteroidales bacterium | reverse complement strand
TACCTGCAATTCAAGGGTATCCAGATTATTCTGACGATCCACATAAAGCATGTAGTGAGGGCTGGTTTCTTTCATTTCAAGCAATACATGCTCTATCTGCGAAGGAAAGAGATTGACTCCGCGGATAATCAGCATATCATCACTACGGCCGGTAATCTTCCTCATTCTTACAAGGGTACGGCCGCATGAACAAGGTTCATAGTTCAAAACGGAAAGATCCCGGGTACGATAACGGATCAACGGAATTCCTTCTTTGGTAATCGTGGTAAAAACCAGTTCTCCCTCAGAACCTTCCGGAAGCACTTCCAGCGTTTCCGGATCTATGATTTCAGGAATAAAATGATCTTCATGAACATGCAAACCGTTTTGGCATTCGCAGTCGTTGGCTACTCCGGGGCCCATGACCTCACTTAATCCATAAATATCGTGGGCTTTAATATGCCATTTTTCTTCAATGGTCGAACGCATATTTTCTGTCCAGGGTTCTGCACCAAAGATTCCAATGCGAAGTTTGATGTCTTCGGGTTTATATCCCAAATCAGCCATTGAATCGGCGATATGCAGTGCGTAGGAGGGGGTGCAGGCCAGCACCGTAGCTCCAAAATCCGACATAATTTGCATCTGCCGCGGGGTGTTTCCTCCCGAAATAGGAATTACTGAGCATCCCAGTCTTTCAGCTCCGTAATGAAGGCCGAGACCTCCGGTAAACAAACCGTAACCGTAGGCCACCTGAACCGCATCATGGCGGGTTACGCCGGACATAGCCAGACATCTTGCCGTAACCTCGCTCCAGATAGAAAGATCGTGCCGCGTATATCCCACCGTGGTGGGTTTTCCCGTGGTTCCGCTGGATGCGTGAATTCTTACGATTTCACTCATGGGAACAGCAAACAGACCAAAAGGATAATTATCCCTGAGGTCGGATTTGATCGTAAAAGGCAATTTTTTCAAATCGTCCACTGACCGGATGTCTTCAGGCATCAAACGAGCCTCCTGCATTTTATTACGATAAAAGGGAACATTATAATAGACCCTTTCAACCAAGTTTACAAGTCTTTCACTCTGGCATTTCCGCATTTCTTCGCGGCTCATGCACTCAAAAGTTTTATTCCAAATCATTTTCCGGCAATGTTTATATTTAGCGTAAATCGCTTTCTGTAATCAGTTTAAATTTATTTTTTTCAATAATTTCCAGCGCCAGAGGCCTGTCCGTGGTACGCATGACCATGACTGCCTTAGCCCCAAAACTAAAAGCATACAGGTACTCAACCCCTACATTGGCAGCCGAAAACTGATTCATAATGACCGACAGGCTTCCGGGTTGAGTTCCCATTTCCAGCGAAATAACATCGTTCAGATTTACACTGAACCCTTTTTCTTTTAAAAGCCGGCAGGCTTCCTCAGGATGGGATACAATTAACCTGAGAATCCCATACTCCGAAGTGTCGGCAATGGTTAATGCAATAATATTGACTTTTCCTTCGGCAAGGGCTGAAAGAACCTCTCCCAATCGTCCTGATTTGTTCTCAAGAAATATGGATAACTGCCTAATTGTCAGTGCCATGGCTGTTGTTTTTAAGGTTTAAAATACTTACTAAAAAACAAAGATACAAAATCGAAAAAGGATTTGTTTGATTCCATTAAAAATTCCAGCATACCATGAGATTCAATCGGTGGTTGGTTGCTCTTACCGTATTTTCTACACGGGCGCAATCCAATTTATTGATCGTCCCGGCTGCGGCTGAAGTGATTTCATATTCAAGGGCGAGGTTCCAGTTGTTGAGATTATACATCAAATGAGGAGCTACCCTAAACATCCCGGCAATATCGGCTCCCCTGGCATATATTTCCCCGGTAACATTTTCCAGCGTTCCCAGATTATGAATATAACCGGCAAAAACTCCGGCATTCCATACCTTTCCGTAATCAATACTGATCCAGCTTACAAAGTGTTGTGTGGGAGTGTATTTTTCAGCCCCGGTTACCGGGTCGGTTTCGGAAACAGCGTACCCGCCCAACATCAGACCTTCTGTCGGATTCTGCATATAGGCTGCGTTGGCCATGACATTCAGCCGTGCATCCCTGTAACCGGCAAAACCCATGGCCATCACAGTAGTCAACGTCTGGTCCGCTTTGTATCTATTGTTTTCTGCTCCGGAGGTAAATTCGCGGGGTTGTATGGTTTTTGTTTCGGCTGCAAGACCAAAGGTCCAGCGGGGAGAAGGAATATACCGGATTACTGTGGATAATTGCGGCAAAACAGCATTGCGCAGATAAGAAGAACTTTTACCCAAAGGACCTAATGAAGCATAATCACTCTGATAGGCAGCGGCAAGCGTCAGGGCAAATTTCCCGGGGCGATATACAAAGCGTAATTGTTCACTGCGGCTGAAATAGAAGAAGGGCGCTCCCGTGTTTAGTCCGATCACATTCGGATTGGAGTATGCAGCCAGAGGATGCCATGTTCTTCCCAGGTACAGATCGGAGTTTTTCCAATTCAACATCACATAGGCCTGTCGTAAACGGGTGCTGTTTGTATTGGATGTCCCGGTAAAGTCAAACTCAATATATCCCTGGGATTTGGCTCCAAAAACAGATGGGCCGAAAAACCGGGTAATAAAACGGGATGATATGGCCAGCAGATTGGCAGAAGGTTGTGCATTGATATCTTCGCCCAGGGCATCTTCGGAGACAGGTAATGGATACAAGGTAAAAAGTCCTTCTACCGCTTCCGAGGTTTTTCGGGAATCAAA
>JAQVSH010000348.1 GCA_028700615.1 Bacteroidales bacterium | reverse complement strand
AGCGTCATGAGCAGGGCGGCCGGCCATCCCCAGGCTATGGTATCGACAGTACCTGCTACCAGCATGGTTAGGGCAAAACCTATAAAAAGGGCCCATATAATACCCGTGACAATTTTTTTATTCATAAAGTGATTGGCTGTAAAACTTTAAAAACAAAGGACCTCATCAGGTTTTAATGAAAAATAAGTGCTGTGTAAAAATAAGGTTTTTGTATCAGAATGGAAAATATCTTGTGAGGTTCTTGCACACCAGTTGCACACAACTTGCGCACGACTTGCGCACCAGACTCGTTCTGGGAGATGGTTCTAATCAAAGATAACATTGAATTCAGATACCTGAATGTAATACCGCTTTGAGCCTTCGGAGGGAAGGATTCACTCAACTTCCGGTCATCCGATTGTCAAGGGTCAAACTCGATAAATTGTTAATACGCATTAAGTCAGCACTCTACGATCAAGTGCTATTTGACCCTTGATTTGGCCCTCACGTATTCATTGGGTTCCCGGCGGCATGATCGTCAAGGGTCAAACATGGCAAAACGGCAAATGGCTATTATTCAATCATCTACACCAAACTTGCATTTGACCCTTGATTTGGCCCTCACGTATTCATTGGGTTCCCGGCGACATGATCGTCAAGGGTCAAACAAGGAAAAGAGTCAATCGACAGACTGTTAGCTATTTGCAATTATATAGATTTTGACCCTTGCTTTGCATAGGAGCAGGAACAGTTTCCAGATGGGATTTGTGTGCGCCATTTTGTCGCATGAATTTGTAAAAGTCCCAGACCGCTTCTGGCCGCACCACTGCATAGAACGCCACAAGCTATTCAGAAAAGGGAAACCTCGCGCCCGCGGAGGGAAGGACCCATTGGCTGCGCCAATGGGAGGCGTTTCCCTTCTGAATAGCTTGTTGGACGTTTTTGACAGATAGGCCGGGAGGGTTGCTGAAAAATAGGCGCACAGACTTTTGGCGCAGCCAATGGGAGGCGTTTCCCGTTCTGGATAGCTTACCAACTGTTCTTAGGGAAACGGGCCGGGCCAACAGGTTAAAACTTTCCCCGAGATGTTTGTTCTCTTTGTAATCAGAAATATATTAAAGATTCTTAAAAATGTTATTGTACTATAAGTGCAATAATTGCAGAACCTATTTCATCGGCCATTAGAAATTGGCTTATGTTGCAAAAAACTACCACAGAAAGATCGTATTGGGGCAGGTACATTGACGAGGTAGAAAAACCGAACCCCGAACCGGGTGTCCAGACCACTTTGTCTCCGTTTATGTTTTTCAAGAACCAGCCCATACCATAATTCATAGCGGATGTTTCGCTCCACATGGTTTCCAAAGATCCTTCAGAAATAATTTGCCCGTGGGCTAAAGCCATGTTCCAGCTGAGCAGATCGTATACAGTGGACATAAGATCTCCATCCCCCTGACCATAAAATTTACTTATGTCATCAATGGCATTATAATACTTCCCGTTACGAAATTCATATCCGTTAACCCTGTCCTCAATTATTTTTTCACCCGAGATTCTCTGAGTATTGCCCATGTGCAAAACATCAAAAAAGTTTTGTTGCAAAAATTGATTATAACTCATACCGGTGACTTTCTCAACTACTTTGGCAGCCATCCAAAAACCCGTATTGGAGTAACGCCAGCTTGTTCCGGGTTTGAAATTTAAGGTATCGGACAATATCTGTGCACTGACCTTATCCCACGGAACGCCGTATAATCTATATTCGTTCAGATAGTCTTTGATCCCGGAAGTCTGTGACAAAAGATGAAGTAGAGTAATACCAGAGTATTCCGGACGAAGATCATCAATATAATCAGATATCTTGTCGTTAATAGATATTTTTTTCTCTTCGGCCAGTTTAAGGCAGGCAACCGTAGAAAATTGTTTGGAGATGGAACAGATGTGCCAAACGGAATTCAACGCTAAAGGAGTGTCGGTCTCAATATTGGCATAACCGAACACATTTGTGTACCGTATCTCGTTGCCTGCAGCTATTCCAACGGCTATTCCGGGAATGTGCAAACTGTCTTTCAACCGGAGGACCAGTTTATTTACCTGTCCTTCATCAATTTTAACGCTCTTTTGTGCAAAAGATGGAATTGCTGTCCACAACAAAACGAGCATAAACACCATTTGATTTTTCATATGAGCTCTATAATATTAGGGGAGAAAGCGAATTATACAGCTGCTCCATAGGCCATAATTGCCTCTCTTATAGCAGCTTGTATCCCTTTAATTACCAAGTTCAGATTCGGGGGAAATAAAACCGTTTGCCTCAATTCTTTTAATTCCTTTTTACAGATCTTTTTTTCGAACCTGTCCCGGCAGATTATTTTATACATATTACAGGCCTCAATCAGCCCGAGAATAAGGGCATTCTCATTGTCTGCCTTTTTATTTTTGAAAATAATGTTCCGGATCTCTTCAATAAGGTTATCCCTTACGGCCGTGTTTACCAGCCGGGGTCTGTAATATTTGATAAAAAGGAATTGTCTGGGTATAATTTTTATTATCTTCTTATTTTCCAAGTCATTAAGAAGTCTTTTTTGATAATTCCCCGATTGACGGAATAATTTTTCAATCCAGGACCTTGTCTTCCGGATCTGTTTTGATTCATCAATTTTTTGCAGGATTAATCTGTGCGCTTCAGATAGTTCGGTCTTATTTGTTCTTACTATCAGCTTTTTATTATCAGTCTCCAGATTATGGGCATATACCAGATCGAGTATCACCGAA
>JAQVSH010000347.1 GCA_028700615.1 Bacteroidales bacterium | reverse complement strand
AAAATTGATATGCTGGTCGTCGGCCCCGAAGAACCCCTTGTCAGAGGGTTGCATGATTATTTCATGAACCATCCCGAACTGGCTCATATTCCGGTAATCGGTCCGATGATGCAGGGAGCCAGGCTGGAAGGCAGCAAGGATTTTGCCAAAGCATTTATGTTCAGGCATGGAATTCCGACCGCAGCCTACCGAAGTTTTACCTCGGCGGAAATAGATGAGGCTGTGGCTTTTCTCAAACAATTGACCCCGCCTTATGTGTTGAAAGCTGACGGTCTGGCTGCCGGGAAAGGTGTGATCATTGTTTCAGATCTGTTGGAAGCTGAATCAGAACTGAAACAAATGTTCGAAGGGAGATTTGGTGCGGCCGGAAATACAGTAGTCATCGAAGAATTTTTAAAGGGTATAGAAGTATCGGTTTTTGTTCTCACAGATGGAGATCATTATGTAATTCTGCCTGAGGCAAAAGATTATAAGAGGATTGGAGAAGGAGACTCCGGGTTGAATACCGGAGGAATGGGTGCCGTCTCCCCGGTTCCTTTTGCTGATGAAATATTCATGCAGAAGGTAGAACAACGTATTGTCATTCCTACGGTCGAAGGCCTGAAAAAAGAAGGGATTCCTTACCGCGGATTTATATTTTTCGGATTGATCAATGTGGGAGGAGAACCTTTTGTTATTGAGTACAATGTCAGAATGGGTGATCCCGAAACGGAAGCGGTGGTTCTGCGGTTAAAAAATGACCTGGTTGACTTATTTGAAGCCACGGCCACAGGCACCCTGAATACCCGGACCATTGAAAAAGACCCCAGGACAGTCGCTACCCTGATGCTGGTTTCCGGAGGATACCCGGGTGCCTATCAAAAGGGATATAAGGTGGAAGGAATTGAAAAAGTCTCAGACTCCGTCGTATTTCAGGCAGGCACCTCTTATTCCGGGGACAAAGCGGTGACCTCAGGCGGGCGGGTAATTGCGGTCAGTTCATATGGTGAAACCCTGAGCGAGGCCCTGAGTTTGTCCCTGAAAAGTGCCGATAAAATCCATTTTGAGGGTAAATATTATCGAAGTGATATAGGCTTTGATCTTAAAGGTTAAGTATGCTTGGCTTATTGCGGGGACACAGACTCCCTTCTATCGTTTTCCTGATCATATACACCCTGTTGATATGGTCACCGGTATTGCTCGATCTGGGTCTGTCTTTTGATTCTTCGAATAAAATGTTCATTGTGGGGAATCTTCAATCGGGAACTCCTCTTTTCTGGTTGTGTCTGTTTATATCTTGTGCCCTGTTGCTGGGAATTTTTCTTTCCCGTTTTGCTTCAAAAATACAATTGTACAGAGAGAGGACGGTCCTTCCTATGTTTATATTTGCCACCCTTCTCCCTATCATGAACGCTCAGCATTTATTCAATAATGCGGTTTTTTTTGGATTATTGGTTTTGTTTTGCCTGAGAAAAATCTTCAACTCTTATTCGTTTGAGAAACTAGCCTATCAATATCTTTCAATAGGGATCCTGATTTCCTTTGCGGGATTTATTTCTCCTCAGGCTTTTCTTTTACTCCCTACCACCTGGTTTGGATTATTGCTATTCAGGCCTTTTAAATGGAGAGAATGGGCATATTTATTGATCGGGGTTGCGCTTCCTCTTTATTTTTTCTTTGCCTATTGCTACCTGATTCGATCTGATTTAACTGCCTTTAATAACGTGTTTATACCCCTTTCAAACATTGAATTACATAAAATATCAACTATAACGGCGGACTATGTTTTATGTGCAGTCCTCTGGTTGATATGTGTTGCAGGAATGTTCTACGTAAACAGGGAACCAGGGTTGAAAATAGCACTTCGCAGATTCTATATTCTACTGGCTATTTTTTGCACCAATATTTTTCTTATCATGCTACTCTATCCTGCACGATTTTCCTACCTGGCGATCCTGATGACGATTCCCTGTTCGCTCATTTTTTCGGGTATTCTCCTGAGGATGAAAATCAAATGGCTGGCCTCCGCGCTTCTCTGGATGCTCGTTATTCTGGCCTTATTCCGGCATATTTATCCCCTCTTTTCTTAGAATTTATCCTCCGGTTCAGAGAGAAAGTGAATAATTCTTTCTGCCGCTCTTGCGGAAGCTCCGCTACCTCCCAGTTTCTGCTGTAAAATCTTATAATCCTCCAACATATGCTGACGACAGGCTCCCTCAGGGAGTATCTTTCGGAGTTCCACACTTATTCTTTCCGTCATACGGCTTTGAATAATTTCGCTGACGACCTCTTTGTCCATAATAAGATTGACCAGAGAAATAAATTTTATCCGGACTAAAAGCTGAGAAAGCAAATAACTGATCCGGCTTGCCTTATAAACGACGACCTGAGGTATTTCCAACAGGGCTGTTTCCAGGGTGGCTGTTCCTGAAGTAACAATGGCAGCTCTCGCGTGTTTTAATACTGCATATGTTTGCCCGTAAACAATTTTTACCCCTGAAGACAGGAACGGAGCGTAAAGCGTCTCAGGCAACCAATTTACTCCGGCTATAATAAATTGATATTCCGGGAATTGTGATGATACACTAATCATCTCCCTGAGAATTAAACGGACTTCTTGTTTCCGGCTTCCTGCCAGTAGTGCAATTACAGGCTTTTCAGGCAGGTTGTTTTGTTCTTTAAAGGAAGGCCAGTCGGGCAGGAGGTCTTTCTTCTCTTCTATTTCATCCATCAGCGGATTCCCGACAAAATGAACAGGATACTGATGTTTGGCAAAAAAGGCCTCTTC
>JAQVSH010000038.1 GCA_028700615.1 Bacteroidales bacterium | reverse complement strand
TACTGAATTTGTTGCACATAGACCTTCCGTTATTTAAGGCAATGTAGCAATTTTCAAATCATCTCAATGACCCGATCTGCATTTATTTTATGCACAATCAATTATTCGCTGATAAAAAGCCTCTTGCTCGAAAATTCAGGATCGCAGGTCAGGTTTACCTTTAATTTCCGGAAACCTGCTTCATCTCCGGGCGTGGGAATATGAGTGGAATGTACTTCACAACCCTGAAGATCTTTCAGCTTTTCCAGAGCCATTTGTGCCGCAGGATTAGACAAAGCGCTGATTGCAAGAACAATCAGGGTCTCCTCCACATCAAGGCTCACCATTTTGCCATTCAACAGGTCCTTTTTCAGGTGAGTCACCGAATCAATAATGCTTTGAGGCAAAAGATACATATTGTCAGGAAGTCCGGCCAGATGCTTGGTCGCATTTAAAATCAGACTGGAAGAAGCATGCAAAAGGGCCGAATTCTTTCCTGTAATAATTGTTCCGTCATGTAATTCGATGGCAGCCCCGCAAAAAATCCCGGCATTGCCTTTTCCGCTTTGCTCTGCATCCTTAGCAGCCTCTCTCGCGGGCAGCACAACTTTACGGTTTTCTTCCCCGGCCCCGACTTTCTTCATAATTTCGGCAGAGCGTGTCAGGGTATTCTTATCTGAAAGCCCCATGGCATACTCAGCAGCACACCTGAAATATCTGCGGATAATCTCCTGATAGGCCGCTTCGGTAATGATGGCATCATCCACAATCCCTGCACTGGCACGATTGACACCCATATCCGTGGGAGACTGATACATAGACTCTCCGCCGGTAATTTTTTCAAGAATTCTTTTCAATAGATTAAAAGCCTCTATATCCCGATTATAATTAGTGACCTTTATTCCATAAGCTTTCAGATGATGCACATCAATCATATTTTCATCTCTGAGATCGGCGGTAGCCGCTTCATAGGCAATATTCGCCATATGATCGATCGGAAGATCCCAGATAGGAAAGGTCTCAAACTTAGCATATCCTGCCTTAACACCTTTTTTATACTCATGATACAGATTGCAAAGGCAGGTGGCCAGCTTACCGCTCCCGGGCCCGGGCCCGGTAACAATGACAATAGGCTTGGTCGTTTTGATATACTCATTGGCTCCATAACCCTCATCACTGACAATCTTGTCGACATCCATAGGATATCCCTTGGTCGGATAATGCAGATATACCTTAACCCCCCTTAACTCCAGCTTATTTTTAAAAACAGTTGCAGCAGGCTGATTCTGATAGCGGGTAATCACCACAGCGGCTACATGAATCCCGTACCATCTCAGGTCATCAATGCTTTTCAAGGCATCTACATCATAGGTGATTCCAAAATCAGCCCTGACTTTATTTCTTTCAATATCTCCCGCATAAATACACAGGATAACCTCAACCTTGTCTTTCAGTTTTTGCAAAAGGCGCATTTTGACATTCGGATCAAAACCCGGCAGCACCCTTGCGGCATGATAATCATATAAAATCTTCCCTCCGAATTCCAGATAAAGTTTATCATTGAACCGACTCACCCTTTCAAGAATAGCAGCAGTCTGCTCCTGAAGGTACTTCTCATTATCAAATCCTATACGGCTTGAATCTTCTATTTTACTCACTTACCACATTATTTTCAGGATTATACCTGGGCCTCAAAATTACGAAAATTTTAGCCCCTGCGCTTTCCGGAAGGCAAAAAAATATGATTTTCAATTATATTCCGTAGGATCTCGTGGGCGTGAATTTTCAAAAGAATAATAGACTGATGTATGGACCGAGCACCGCCATACCACAAAAAAGAAGCTGAATTACAACACCTCATTCAATCTCCATGCCTGAATATGTTTGATGCCACCCTTCGATGGCAGGGCAATATCATCCAGCGAAACAACTATTTTCTCATAATTATCATCTATAACCTCCAATGCGGAATACTCCCGTTCAATTGTATCTCTGTCTGTCAGCATGAAAGTGCTTTGAACGTAAAGGATACGGTCACCTTTGATAGAGACAAAATCCACCTCTTTGCCTTTGATATTGCCCACATATATATCGAATCCGTGTCTCGCCAGTTCCAAGTAAACGAGATTTTCCAACATATAACCGGAACCATATCCAAAACCTTGATACAAGTAGTTGTTAAACGATAAGTCATTAACATAGTACTTAACATTGCCGGCTATGGTTTCCTTACCTTTTATGTTGTACCTTTCGACCCGATGAACCAAATAAGCATCCTCAATATAGCCTATATATGCTGCTACCGTATCGTAGCTTGTTTTGCGACCGCTGCTTTTAAAGTAATTGGAAATATTACGGACAGACAACAGATTCGAGGCATTATTAACCAGATAAACAAATATATCCTCTAACAAACGGGCATCTTTTATGTTATGGCGTTGAATAATATCGCGCAAAAGCACGGTATCCTTAACTGCCGATATGTAGTTACGTTTCAATTCTGGTTCGGGTAACATGAACAGTTCGGGCATTCCACCGCTACCCATGTATTCCATAAAGCTCTGTTTTGTTTGTTCCTTCTGGGTGATCCCCATGTATTCTCTGAAACTGAAAGGGAATATTTCAAAACTGACATAACGACCGGACAATAAAGTCGCTAATTCTCCAGACAACATTTTGGAGTTTGACCCACTGATAAACACCTCATATTCTTTTACATAATCCTGTGAATATGAATTAACCACACGTTCCCATCCTTCTATATTCTGGACTTCATCGATAAACAGATAGATGCGTCCCTGAGGCTTTATCCGTGCTTTATATACCTTAAAAAGCTCGTCAAGGTCTTGATACGTCTTTAAAAAATTAAAATCTACTAATTCACAATTGACGAAGAATATATTTTTCTTATCAACGCCATTCCCGACCAGTCTGGAGGCAAGTTGCCTTAATATAAAACTCTTGCCCACACGTCTTTGTCCAACAAGGACCTTAATGAGTCGATTGCCTTTATACGCATATATCTTATCGGTATATTCAGTGCGAGTATAGCCCAATGAAAGCGTATTGTCGCCCCATAAATTATAATTCTTTAGCACTTCAAATTTTTCGTCCATGATCGATACTTTTGGACAAAAATAAAATAATTTCGAATAAAATCGAAACTATTATCTTTTTTTCTCGTTTTACCGTTTTAAGTCTTTAGTTTTCTCCTTAATTCCTTTATTTTCATCGAGCGGTTAAAAGACACTCCAATTGCCTACATCAATTCTGAAGCTGAATCCGGAAGAGTTAGCTTCAACTCACGGGTAATGCCTATCTCATGGATAAAATGAGCATCGTGAGAAATCACCAAAAGAGTCCCGCGATAATTTCTGATGGTTTGAGAGAGAATAGCCAGACCGGACAGGTCCAAATTATTCGTGGGCTCGTCCAAAATAAAAAGATCCGGGGCCTGATCAAAAATCATCAGACAACAGAGGTAAAGGCGCATCTTTTCGCCGCCGCTGAGTGTCATACAGCGCTTGTCCCACATAGTATAAGGCAACAGGGCTCTGTTCAATCGTATTTTCAGTTCATGATCCTGTAAATGGGTACGATTATACTGCTGAGCCAGTTCAAATACTGTCAAATCAGTGCAAACCCGAGTATATTCTTGATCCAGAAACACATAACTAAAATCCGACTGTTTGATTTCTCCCTGAACAGGAGCCAACTCCCCTGTCAATAAACGGATCAGAGTAGTCTTTCCTGTACCGTTATCCCCTGTAATGCGAATCCGTTCCCCGCTAAAAATGTCAAAATTCAGCGAAGGATTCCATAACGGAGTTCCTTTGATATACTCAAAATTGATATCATGAGCTGAAATCAATCGCTTACCCTGGTGCAACCGGGCATCCTGAACATCTATCCTAAACTCGCAAAGCGAATCCTGTTGCCGGCGCAAATCACTCAGATTTTCCTGACTCTCCTGCATAATCCGGGCATGCTTTTCATGGAGTCGGGCGCTCGTATTTTCACCACGGTTGAGTAAAGTCTTACGCAGTATACGAACCATCTGCATTTTATTTTTTTCTCCCTGACGAGCCCGCTTTTCCTGTCGTTGAGCTACCTCCAAAGCCCTCTTCCGGGCCTCCCTCAAATTCTTTATTTCAACTTGGATTTTCTCATGTAATGCACTGGTTTCTATTGATTTTTGTTCTTTATAAAAATCATAATTCCCGCCATAACGGGCCATGCCTTGTGAAGACAGTTCAAAAACAAAATCCAATCGATTGAGTAAGGATATATCATGGCTGACAACCACAAAAGTCGCCTTTGTCTGTCCGATATACTCATAAAGAAGTTCACGGGCCGTACCATCCAGATGATTTGTAGGTTCATCCAGCAAAATAACAGAGGGTTTATGGATCATAAGCCCGGCCAGAAATACTTTCGTCTTTTCACCCCCGCTGAGAAAATCCACAGGAGTATCTAAGGGGATATGGGATAAATTCCAATAGTCAAGGGCGCTATAGCATCTGGATTCTATATCCCAATCCTCAGCCAATAGATCATAATCAGATTGTGAAATACTTCCGCTCACAATGGCATGAAATGCGTTCATTTTTTCAGCCACAGAAAGCGCCTGGGCAATATTTATCCCTGTTACACCAATTCGTTGGGGAATATAATATGGGGTAGATGAACAGACAATATTTCCCGAAGAAGGATTGAGCTCTCCCGCAAGCAATCGGAGAAGGGTCGTTTTTCCGGCACCGTTATGGCCGATAAGAGACACTTTTCTGTCTGACGCTACAGAAAAACTAATGGGACCAAATACTAAATCCTGATTGGCGTAGTGATAAGAAAGATCACTCACAATAATACTCATAGAATACTATTAATAGTTGCCTTACGCAAAGGCGGTTAAACCGAAATTATTCAGAAATACTACGGTGTCGGTTTAATAAACCAACTATTAACGGTTAATTCTCATGGGAGTATGATTTAAATTATGGTACAAAGATACAACTTTACCTGGAAAATAAAGAAAACATATCCGGATTGTGGACATAGTCCCGGGGTAAAAAGTCCAAACCGGATTGTCTGTCGAGAAAAGACAATTTTATGGCATCAAATTACAAATAAAGTCCCAATGAAAGGGTAAACACCCTGGCTTTGGTATTCACGGGAGCATCTTCAACATCCCCTGTTTTCTCAAGCCCCCAGTCATAGCGACCAGTCAGCTGAAACCTGTTCAGCAGATCACAGCCCACGCCCACGCCCAGTCCGTAATCAAACTTTTTGTAATCGAAATCCTGAACAATTTCAGCCATTTTTACTTCCCCGTCAAGGGCATAACTAAAATATGGGCCTCCGATAATAAATGGGGTAAGCGTTTTGGGAATGCTGAAAAGATTGATACGAAGATTGACAGGAAGGTCTATATACTTCATGGACGTATTTTCTGTCCCTCTCTCCGCATAAAGCAATTCCGGCTGAAGTGCCAGTCCCAGCAGTTTAAACTGTGCAAAAACCCCGGCATTCCATCCTGTACTGGCATCCACCGTTCCAGGCCACCCACTTTGCACATTGACCGCCTTATAATCGCAAAAATTAAGGCCGCCCTTGATCCCAAACCTTGCCTGAGCATTCACAGTACAGGTCACCACCACAAAAATGAGCAATAAAAATAGTTTTTTCATCATAGTAGGTTATTAATGAAAATCAATCATGGAATGGAAGGAATTTATAAATATCTGTTATCCGTTTCAAAGATAAGTTATGTTTTCTTTCCTTTTTACTTTTAATTACGCTAATTTTAAAAGTCAAAAATACCCATATATCAGATAAACCCAACCGTTAAACACACAGAAATGAAATATCCATCGTTGATCGCTTGTTTTCTCTTTTCTTATCTGGTGATTTCTTCAGTCTGTGCAGAAGAACCCGAAATTGGAAAAACAGCCCGATACTGTAATCCTCTGCCTATGATCACGGCACCCGGTGGCAATGCAGCCGGCGATGTCACGGTGATCCGGGAAAACGGCAGGTATTATATGTTTTGCACGGGTGGCGGAGCCTGGATATCAGACGATATGTTAAACTGGTCTTTTCAACGCGTTGAAAACGTCCCTGTAGCGCCCGACGTTTTTAAATACAACGGCAGTTTCTATATGTGTGGGAATGACGGTCCGCTCTTCAAAGCTGACAATCCGCTGGGCCCCTATACCAGCCTGGGAGAATGGAAGAACACTCCTGACGTAGCCGGAGGATGGAACGGTGCGTTTGATATGGAGATTTATATCGACGATGACAACACCCCCTATCTTTATTACTCCGGACGCGGGATTAGCGGAATCTTTGTGGTTCAACTCGACCCCAATGACCTTACAAGATTTAATGGCCCGGTCAAACATCTTTTTGGATTTAATCCCGATCATCTCTGGGAACGTTATGGTGAAATGAATGAATACCCCGGCGTTGCATGGATTGAAGGCCCGTGGCTTCAAAAACATAACGGCATCTACTATTTGCAATATTCCGCTTCAGGAACCCAATGGAAAACTTACGCAGAGGGATACTATACCTCTAAATCCCCGATGGGGCCATTTACATACGCTTCCAACAATCCGCTGCTGCGTAAGACCGAAGGCCTTGTCACCGGGACCGCTCACGGCAGTATCGTAGAAGGGCCCGACGGAAATCTATGGCAATTCTATACGATCGTACTGTCGAACCCTCCCGGGGGACGCCGGATCGGAATGGACCGCATTGTTTTCGATCAAAATGGGAACATGTCGGTACAGGTTACAGACACCCCGCAATGGGCTCCCGGAACCATCAGCGACCCGACCAAAGGGAATAGCGGCTCCATCCCGGTAACCATCAACAAAGTTCGTGCAATGAACGCTTTGTCAAAATTTTCCTCCGAACAACCGGGCCACGAAGCAGCCTATGCGGTAGACAACTCCAGCGGCACCTGGTGGCAGCCCGCGGCAACCGATACCTTGCCCTCTCTGACCATAGAACTATCGCCGGCAACCCGTTTTGACGTAGTCCAACTCTTTACCATTGACGGCGTCCGACTCTTATTTAACAGTGGCAGAAGGGGATTCGGCGGAGCTTCGACAGAGGCATATCAATACAAAATTGATATTTCCATGGATGGAAAAACATACACTACGGCTCTTGACCAGACCACAAACAAGATCTCAAGAAACACCATTTATGAAGAAATCAATCCTGTGAAATGCCGCTTTGTCCGGTTGACCCTTACAAACCGGCCAGGCTCAACCCCTCCGGGAATTATTGAATTCACCCTGTTCGGACAACCTGCTGATACCCTTCCTGCAGCAGAACCTATTCCCGTTACACGCTGATTCTGAAGAGATTAAAACATATTGATTTTTTTGTTTTAATTTTTTGGTATTTCATGCAAATTGTTTTTACTTTGCATTTCAAAGTACTTTTACGATGAGAGAAAATTTGATAAATCCCAAAGAAGACCTTCAGGCAATCCGTCAAATGATGGAGCAGTCTTCAAAATTTTTGTCACTCAGTGGCTTATCCGGTATCTTTGCCGGGGTATGCGCTTTGATTGGCGCTACAGTAGCCTGGAGCATTCTTCCCGGCTCAGGGAATATCAGTTATGACGCCTATCCGGGCAGCATAACCTGGCCGCTCAGTAAAACCACGATCACCCTTGGGATGGATGCGCTGCTGGTATTGCTAACGGCTTCTTTGGGCGCTTTTTATTTTTCTTTTCGGAAAGCGCAGAAGGCCAAGGTAAAATTTTGGACACACTCAACCAGACGCTTGCTTGGCCAACTTTTAATTCCGTTGATTTCAGGGGGAGTATTTACACTGATTCTTATATTCAGAAACCAGGCAGAGCTGGTGGCCCCGGTCATGCTGATTTTTTATGGTTTGTCGCTGGTACATGCCGGAAAATACACTTTGGGCGAGATTCATTATCTCGGCTTGTTCGAAATTATACTCGGCCTCTTAGCCGCAATCTTTGTACAATACGGACTTCTTTTCTGGGCAATCGGATTTGGAGTACTGCACATAATTTATGGCGCAGTGATGTATTACCGGCACGAAGGTTAAAAAATGGTACATATATTCTATATACGGTGAAAAATCTGATTTCAAATCTGCAAAAAGTATTTGAAAGCCGCATCAGGCTTGGAATCATGTCGGCGCTCATGGTGAACGACTCGCTTGATTTCAATGCACTGAAAGAGCTCCTCGAATTGACCGACGGGAATCTGGCCAGCCACCTGAAAGCTTTGGAACAACAAGAAATTATTGTGGTTTCGAAACAATTTATCGGACGGAAGCCAAGCACAACCTACAAAGCCACTGAACATGGAAAAGATTTGTTCCGCCGTCATGTAGAAGTGCTCGAACAACTTATCAATCATTCATAATTTTTTTACTCATTAACTTTGAATCTCAAAGTACTTTTAAAATAACAAATCATAGAAACCAAAAAATTCCATTAAAACCACATGCCATGGAAACCAAAAACATTCAACAATTCATGAACAGCTACAGCGTGAAGATGATTCTTGTCGGAGGCTTGGCGCTTGTTCTGCTGATTCCATCCTTCTTAATTCAAAACCTGATTCAGGAAAGAATTACCCTGAGCGAACAGGTTAAAAAAGAGCTTTACTCACAATGGGGAGAGAAGCAGGTAATTGCAGGCCCGGTTTTAAATGTGCCGTTCACGGTAACAGAAACCGGGGAGGATAGCCAGAAAATCACTGAGCAACACGGAGTAGCCCATTTTCTTCCGGAGTCATTAAAAACCGACGGAAGCCTTTATCCTGAGACTAGAAAACGGGGGATTTACAAAGTGGTAGTGTACCAGGGGAAAGTCAATATAAAGGGTTCTTTTGTTCAACCTGACGTTTCGCAGTTTAATCTTCCAAATGCCCAATACCATTGGGAGGCCGCTTATTTTACCCTGGGCATTTCGGATATGCGCGGTATTAAAAATCTGCCGGAATTAATTGTCAATGACCAGCATTGTATAGTTGAACCAGGCGTAGCCGACACGGATTTGTTTCCATCAGGCATTACTGTGAAAGCCGGATCTATGGATGTAAAGCAACCGCTTGATTTTAACATCGAACTGGTACTCAATAGTTCAGAAAGTTTATCGGTAGAAACGCTGGGAAAAATATCTGATGTCACCATGAAATCAGATTGGACTCAGCCAAGTTTTACGGGCGGATTTCTCCCTGAGAACCGCAACGTGACCGATACAGGATTTACTGCCAATTGGCGCGTAACTCATCTAAACCGTAATTTCCCGCAACAATGGATCGGGACAAAATATACTACCCATGAAGCCACGCTGGGCGTCGAACTGTTGCTCCCGGTGAACCATTACCAACTATCGATGCGTTCGGTAAAATATGCCATTCTGTTTATCGCGCTTAATTTTCTGGTGCTCATGTTTATCGAAATCAAAAGCAAAACGCGGATTCATCCTTTTCAGTACTCACTGGTGGCTTTTGCCCTGCTGATTTTTTATGCGCTGCTGACTTCCATCGGGGAGCAAACCGGATTTAATGCAGCTTATGTCATCTCAGCGGCAGCGGTTACCTCGCTGATTTCATGGTATTCATTCTCAATAGTACACGACAAGCGTATGGTAGGACAGATCACTCTTTTACAGATAGGCTTATATTCATTTTTATTTGCCCTCCTGCAACTCCAGGATTACGCCCTACTTGCCGGAAGTATTGGTCTGTTCGTCATTCTGGCCATTCTGATGCGGACATCCCGGCAAATCAAATGGGATTCTGAAGTATAAACGGGTCATTGGAAAGAAAATCAGAAAAAGAAAATATAAAAGGAGGTTGCCCCAAAAGGCAACCTCCTTTTATATTTAATCACACACTGAAAGCCACAAGACTTACCAGGCAAACAGCGGGTAATCCTTCATCATTACATTGACCTTAGCCTTAATGGCGGCAAGTTTGGCGTCGTTTTCAAAGTTGACCAGAGCCGAATCGATCATGTCAACAATCTCCAGTATCTTGTCTTCTTTGAGGCCGCGGGTAGTAATCGCGGGTGTCCCCAGGCGGATTCCGGAAGTCTGGAAAGGAGAACGGGAATCAAAAGGCACCATGTTTTTATTGGTGGTGATGTCTGCTTTTCCGAGGGCTGTTTCGGCCTGCTTCCCATTCAGATCGGGAAACTTGGTGCGAAGATCGACCAGCATGGAATGGTTATCCGTCCCGCCGGAAATCACCTTGTATCCCTTGTCCATCAAGGCCTGAGCCATAACAGCAGCATTTTTGATCACTTGTTGGATATATTCTTTGTACCCGTCGGTGAGGGCTTCACCAAAAGCAACCGCTTTCGAGGCAATCACATGTTCCAGCGGACCGCCCTGAATTCCGGGGAAAACAGCCGAATCCAGCAATTGAGACATCAGTTTGGTCTCGCCTTTGGGAGTTTTCAATCCCCAAGGATTTTCAAAATCTTTACCGATCATAATCAACCCTCCGCGCGGGCCTCTCAGGGTTTTATGCGTGGTAGTCGTCACAATATGACAATGCGGGAAAGGATGGTTCAAAAATCCTTTGGCAATCAAACCGGCAGGGTGAGAAATATCAGCCATCAGGATGGCCCCGATTTTATCGGCAATCGCCCGCATCCGGGCAAAATCCCAATCCCTCGAATACGCTGAAGCCCCGGCAATAATCATTCTGGGCTTTTCTTTCAGCGCAATCGCTTCCATTTCATCATAATCGATTCTTCCGGTTTCTTCTTTCACCCGATACGCCGAAGGCTGATACAGCAGCCCTGAAAAATTTACTGGAGAACCATGGGTCAGGTGACCACCATGCGAAAGATCAAACCCCAGAAACTTATCTCCGGGACGCATACAGGCCAAAAAAACCGCGGCATTAGCCTGAGCTCCGGAATGAGGCTGCACATTGGCCCATGCTGCGCCAAATAGTTCTTTGATCCGGTCAATAGCCAGCTGTTCCGCCTGATCCACTATCTGACACCCGCCGTAATAGCGCTTTCCGGGATACCCTTCGGCATATTTATTGGTCAGCACGGAGCCCATAGCTTCCAGTACCTGATCACTGACGAAGTTTTCCGAAGCAATCAATTCAATTCCTTCCATCTGACGATGCTTTTCCTGAGCAATCAGACC
>JAQVSH010000346.1 GCA_028700615.1 Bacteroidales bacterium | reverse complement strand
ATCTGGAGTGGGAAGACATTAAACGGGATTTGTCAGCTCTGCGGGAAGTGACCCTGGAAGAAGGTTCCTCCCGGATCGTCATCCGCACCGCGAGTCGGGGGGTTTGTTCAAACGTTTGTAAAGCAGTTGGTGTGGCACTTCCACCAGCCATTCGTACGCTATAGTAATCTAAGAATATGATCGCTCTATTATGGGTCACTTGTAGTGCCAAGAAATTTTTCGTCCCTCTTAATTAATTGTCTTTTAATTATTTACAAAAACCAACTGTAGAAGATCAGTTTGACTTCCCGCTGGAAATCCGCAGGATCATCTACACAACCAATGCTATTGAAAGTCTGAACTCAACCATCCGTAAATACACCAAAGTAAAAACAGTCTTCCCTGACGATCAGGCAGCCCTAAAGGCTGTCTATCTGTCCGTTGCTAATATTGAAAAGAAATGGGCCATGCCCGTCAGAGAATGGGGCGCTATTATTAACCAGCTGAACATTAAATTTGGTGACAGATGTGGTATACAATAAATCGGAAGCTATCCATTTACACAAAAATTTGTACAGGCTCAATTTTCTTGATAACTTCAGTTCTTAAAAATCAAAATTCTTTGAACCATGAAGAAAGCTATCAGTCTATTCATTGCCTTGATAACCTCCGCTTTAGTTTTGGGCCAGGTTAAGGTTATCAATACCGTCAAACTTTACGATTCGCCGAGCACCAATAGAATAACTGGAAAGACTTGCTATAAAGATGCGGTACTTGAAATAGGTTCGCAAATTGGGGACTTCTGGGAAATCTATCGGAATAGCAAGAGAATTGGATATCTCCATAAATCTGACCTAAAAAGCCTAATGCCAATGGATGCCACCTTAAAAATTGATGATGGTACGATAATCAGGGATATTGAGGAACTGCATCAAATAGGAGCGGTACCAGTTAATGCACCGTCAACGGTCAAAAAATTCAGAGGAATAGGGCTTTTAATCCAACAGGCAGGTGAATATCAGTTGAACAGTATGACTATTGCTTTTACGGGTGCACTAGCAGGCATTTTATTGAAGATTGCGGCTTTACCCTCTTACGGCTTGATAGTAGCCATAACCGCAGTTTTAGTTGCCACAGGTTACCACATTGTTGGAATTGTAAAGCTAAAAAGAGCCGGTTCAGCTTTAATCCGTTACAGTCCTGACCTTTAACCTGGGGTTATTCTGATTATTGTATCCAGTGGCAATAACACCAGAGAATATTTTCTCGCCGAGAGAATGGAACATAGGGACGCTGAAAGCATACCGACGAAGATGCGGCTAACTTGGTTTATCGGGGTATGAATGATAGGGAAAAAGCACATAACTGTTTTGAAAAAGTGTCCAATTTATAAAGAGTTAAGACCCCGGAAGGTGGTGGTGGAATTAATCAAAATAATATAACTGCCTTTAGTGAGTCTCAGCCATGCTTGATTCTTCCTTTAAAATCTCGGCTTCAACATAGGATTTGAAATCACAAATAGTTGTAAAACACCGAAAACCTCCTCGGTTGGCTAACGAGATTACATCAGCTGTTTCATTTAACAATATGGCTACCGGTTGGCTCAACTCTTCCTGGATTCCGTTTGGCCAAGCCAAATCACAAATAGCTTTTTGGTAACCACTCTCAGGATCAGCGAAGTCAAATGCCACGATTCCTGTGGGAAGACTTTGTTGTTCCATCCAAAGGTTGAGCTTGTCAAGCTGTAATTCTTCCTCTTCGTTGTTATTCCAACATTGATTTGTAAAGGAGCTGGTTTGGCAACCGGACTCTCCAACCAGGTTGTTTCACCATGTAACAAATCGACAAGTTGCTTATTAGCCTCTTCAGCACGAAGATTTTTACGTGCTTCCAGAAATTCTCGGTAATTCTCAATCTTCCATAATTCGGGATCCATTGGTATCCATTCAGAGGATAGCGATCCTGGATGCTCATTTTCCACGAAAGGGAAGTACTCTTCTGGTAAGCGGTCACTGATTATCAGATTGGTTTCCTTAGCCTGAAAACAAAAGTTGACCACTGCATTTACCTCAGGACGATTGAAAAGAGACTTGTTTTTGTAAAGTTGAGCCTTCGGAAAGATATGGTGAACCTCAAGCCTGCTGTTCTTGCCAAGTTAATTGGCTCTCAGTGGTAGACCCGTCCCCAAATCCCTGGCCTGCCCCATCCTTGTTAGCTATAGAGAACCGGATAAAATCGTGCCCCCAGGCTCCACCCGGTGAAATGAACAGGTTCAACCTTTAGCCCACCGTGCCATAAACGTAATAGTGTTCTTTGTTTAAAGATCCTGCCTTTGCCGGGCTAACTTATGGCAAGTAGGCGAGGCTTTCCGCCATCCATGTCTGGTAACCGATCTTCACCCACTTTTAAACCCTACTGTCCCGGGCGTCGGTGAAATTGCCTGAGGAATCAGGGCGATCCTGGCCGGGCGCTATGATCGAGATCGCTAACCACAGAATGGGCAAGAGGAGTATTTTCATGGTCCGTGATGGAATCGAAGGACCAAGTTAACCATTTTTTCTTTGTAAAACCCTGACTCCCCGGGGGCTCAAATCGGCTGATCAGTGTGAAAATGGTGTGAAAATAAAAAACCACTTACCTGGATAAAACCCTGTAAGTGGTTGGCCTTCTTGTAGCGAGGCGGGGAATTGAACCCCGGACCTCATGATTATGAATCATGCGCTCTAACCAACTGAGCTACCTCGCCCCAAATTCAGGCTGCAAATATAGAACATTTTCTAAATTATGTG
>JAQVSH010000345.1 GCA_028700615.1 Bacteroidales bacterium | reverse complement strand
AGGTAAAAAACAGCGGAACGATACTGATCCCCAATATCGGGCCCCTGTCGGTTTACCTCGGTGGGATCATGAATCTCAAAAAAGAGCTTAGCTACCTTTTCAAAAGAAGTGACCTGCGGATCAAAAACAACACGTACGGCTTCAGCATAGCCTGTTGTGTGGGAGCTAACCTTCTCATAGGTCGGATAATCCCCTTTCCCGTCTGTATAGCCAACTTCCGTTGTAAGGACTCCTTTCATTTGCTGCATATAATATTCCACACCCCAGAAACAACCTCCGGCAAAAATCGCAGTATCTGCAGCCTGTTGATCGGAGGTTCCGGGAATAAATTTCAGGGAAACCGAATTCACACAATGCCGCGTATTCTTGGGAGTATAGCCTTCTCCCCTGAAGACATGCCCCAGATGTCCACCGCAATGGGCACAAATAATCTCGGTACGCCTCCCATCGGCATCAGGAACCCGTTTAACGGCCCCACTGATTTCATCGTCAAAGCTCGGCCACCCGCAATCGGATCTGAATTTATCCTCAGACTGATACAGAGGAGCTCCGCAATTACGGCATACATACGTGCCTTTTTCAAAAAAATCAACGTACTGACCGGTAAAAGGTCTTTCTGTCGCCTTATGTAAAATAACGGCGGCTTCTTCGGGGGTTAATTTCTGATCATTCATAACATTCAGAGGATTTTTCTTAATATTCTGAGCGCATCCCAAAGACAGGGAGAACAAAGCAACCATTAATAATGCGAACTTTTTCACAATACTCATTTTAAAGTATAACAATCATAGAATAATTTTGTTAAAAACAAAGATTATCTACCTTTACATCCATTACCCTTAAAAATAAAACTATGTCAGCACTCATTATTATTCTTGTTATTTTACTTCTTATTGTTTTGTATATCATATCGGTATACAACAATCTGGTTAAAATGCGCAACCAGAGAGAAAATGCATTTGCCGACATTGACGTTCAGCTCAAGCAACGTCACGATCTGATCCCGCAGTTGGTGGAAACCGTAAGAGGCTACATGAAACACGAAAGCGAAACATTAATTAAAGTGGTTCAAGCCCGGAGTGAAGCCATGGCTGCCGTAGGTATTAACGACAAAATTGCTGCTGAAACCAAACTTTCATCCGCCCTGAATGGTTTGAAAGTAACCCTTGAAGCCTATCCTGACCTGAAAGCCAGTCAGAATTTTCTTCAGTTACAGGAAGAAATCAGCGACGTAGAAAATAAATTGGCTGCTGCCAGAAGATTCTTCAACATGGCCACCCGTGAACTGAACAACGCAGTGGAAGTATTTCCGTCCAATATTGTTGCCGGAATGACAGGTTTTCGCCGCGAACCCATGTTCGATTTGGGAAATGAGCGTCCTGCTTTTGAAGAAGCACCCAAAATCAGCTTTTAAATATGGCTTATGTAGGTTTACAGTCACAGATCCGGAAAAACAATTTCAGATCTGTACTCTTGTTGGTTTTGTTTCCTTTGGTGCTGTTGGCATTAGATTTCCTGTTTTTCTACCTTTATAACCTTTTTGCAGCTCAGCAGCAAGACATACCCCCCTATCCTGAACCGGTTTTGGATATGGCCATACGCGGATTTATCTCAACTATGCCATTGGTTCTGTTGTTCACGGGAATATGGTTTATCATTGCCTATTTTACCAACACTTCCATGATCAGGGCTGCAACCGGTTCACGACCCCTGGAAAGAAAAGAAAATAAAAGGGTCTATAACCTTCTGGAAAATCTTTGTATTTCACAGGGAATTCCCATGCCGAAACTTGATATCATTGAGGACGACTCTCTGAATGCCTTTGCCAGCGGAATTAATCGCAATACCTACACCATAAGTCTTTCAAGAGGCATCATTGAACGTTTGGATGATCAGGAACTGGAAGGCGTTATCGGACATGAACTGACTCATATCCAACACCGGGATGTCCGGCTCCTTATCATATCTGTCGTTTTTGTCGGAATCTTTGCTTTTCTCTCTCAGACAGCCCTGCACTCGCTTCGCTTTTCAGCCCTTACCGGCGGAGGCCGCAAAAACAACCAGGGAGGAGGAATGGTTATCATGCTTCTGATTATGGTGCTGGCTTTCATCGGATATATGATTGCCGCCCTGATGCGCTTTGCCATCTCCCGTAAAAGAGAATATATGGCCGATGCAGGCTCTGCGCAAATGACACACAATCCGCAGGCTTTGGCCTCCGCCTTGAGAAAGATCTCCGGAGATCCCTCGATAGAAGCGGTTACCCGCAGCGATGTAGCACAGATGTTTATTGAAAATCCGGCAGCAGTGGGAGAATCCTCTTTTTCTTCTCTTTTTGCCACCCACCCTCCTATTAAGGAAAGAATCCGAATATTGGAACAATTCTAAAAATATCTTTTTGTTGCAGATTATTGCAGACTTTAAACCCGCATAATATAAATATAGGTAAATACGACTTTTATTGGGATACAGCAGATTTCAGCTCGGATTACAGATTGCTGTAGGGTTAAAAAAATGTTAAAGATTCTAAATTTCGGAAAAACACATATAAATGTGTATGAAAATCATTATTATTGTTGCATAAAATTATACGTATAAACACACGAAATGAAAACATCCGGACTCTTCTCAAAAATCTTTATTGCCTTAGTTTTCTCCGGTTGTGTGCATACACTGAATGCCCAACCCTATGAATATCCGTTTCAGAATCCAAAACTTTCGGATGAAGAACGTATTGACAATCTTGTTTCATTGATGACTCTCGATGAAAAAATCAG
>JAQVSH010000344.1 GCA_028700615.1 Bacteroidales bacterium | reverse complement strand
CTCTTTGTTCTTTGAATTTTTTCCGACAGGATTCCTCATCGGGGTAATTTATAGCAAAATCCAGGATATTCATAGCTTGAATCTTTATATCGTTAGCGATGTAAAGATAATGAATATCAGTGAATTGCACAAGCATTTTTGAAACTTATTTATAACTTTTTCCCGCTAAATTCTTTAGGAATAACTGCGGATAATCATTTATATTTATATTTAGTCGGGGTGTTGTTTATTTCAATATTTGCTGTTTCTTGCGAAGAATTCCTCAGGGAAGATCCGCCGACTTTTATTTCAACATCCAACTTTTATCAAACAGCGAGTGATGCCCGTACGGCCTGTGATGCTGTTTACAAGATGCTTCAAGACGGAACTTCAAATTCAGTTTACGGACGCTGGTGGCCCGCTATTGATCTGGCGACCGATGATGTGACAAGCCGAGTAAACAGGGATAATTTTACAGCCTGGTTCTCCCATACGATCAACGGTTCACATAATTGGATGTCATCATGGGGACAGTACAGCAGTTTCTGGACGGGAATATCTCGTGCCAATTCGGTGATTGCCAATGTCCCTCATATTGATATGGATGAATCCATGCGTAACGCGATTATTGGTGAGGCCCGTGCGCTCAGGGCTCTTTATTATTTTCACTTGGTCAGGACTTATGGCGATATGCCACTGATTGTTGACGAAATAAAAACAAAAGAGGACTTCATGAAACCCCGGAGCGATGTTGATGAAATCTATTCGGAGATTATCATCCCGGACCTTCAGTTTGCTGAGGCTCATTGTGTAGATGCACTCCATGATGGGCATATCACGAAATGGACAGCAAAAATCATTTTAGCTGATGTTTACTTGACTCGTGCAGGTTGGAGGAGAACTTCACAAGGCGAGTTTGTTAAAGGGGATGATTCCAATTGGGAATTGGCGCGCAATGTGGCCAAGGATATTATAGACAATTCACCTCATTCATTGATTACCGATCCGGTCGTAAATGGCCAAAATGTAATCCCGGCTTGTGGTGTAGCATGGAATGAAGCCTTCCCTTTCTCCAGGGAATCCATGATGGAAATTGCTGCAATTAATGAGGCAGGTTATGGTTCGTGGCTGTCGAGAGAATGTGCTCCTAACGGGAATGGTGTCAATTTTTGGGGAGCAGCCAATAATAGACCATTGGCAGAAGAGGGGATCAACAGCACAGTTGGACAAATGCGTTTCCCGGGAAACCCGGCTGTTGTGGGTTTGTATATACCCACCCCTGATTTATGGCGGGCATTTGAATCCGGGGATGAAAGACGGGACTGGGCTTTAATGACCAGGTATACGACGCCGGAAGGAGAAAATTACCTATGTCAGCCAACATTCCGAAAATATGTGGATATTGACTATTATTTAGGCAAGGAAAATACATCCTTTATGAACACGAATAATAATTTTCTTCTTTACCGTTTTGCCGATGCGTTGTTAATTTATGCAGAAGCTGCTAATGAAGTTTCTCTGGCCATGAATGGCGATGAAGCTTACCAGGCCGTTAATGCAATCAGGAACAGAGCGGGGTTGGAAGATTTGCCCGAAGATCTTTCTCAGGATGACTTTAGGAAAGCTGTATGGAAAGAAAGACGTTGTGAGTTTGCCGGTGAATGTAAACGCAGGTTTGACCTGATCAGAACGAACAGACTTGCTACAGAAACCGCCGGTATCGAAGTGAGTTGGTTGCCGTCAGATAACCCGGGGGCCGGTGTTGCCTACACAAATACCCACGTTCTTTACGGTACCGTTTCATGGCCGAATCATGAATGGCTGATGCCTGTCCCCACATCTGAAATCGAACTCAATAAAGAGAATGGCTGGGTTCAAAATGAAGGCTATCTGAATGAGTGACGGATCATGACAACCGGAAAACGGATTTGTTCGAATTGAAAAAAAAAGTAAAATGAAAAAGTAAACAGATGAAACAGTTTGAAGTTATTTTTATCAGCTTATTTCTTTTGTTGGCTGGTCTTATTGATGTAATCGGATCTCCGGATCTGACCCGGTTTCCCCTGGTCGATCAGGATAAAACACCTGCTGTCAGACCTGCTTCTATTTTTCAGTCGCATATGGTTCTCCAACAGGATAAACCAATTCATGTTTGGGGCACAGCCGTTCCCCATTCTGAAATCCGGGTCAGTTTAGAAAATAAAACACTTGTGACGATAGCAGGTGAAAATGGAGACTGGATGGTGACATTTCCTTCACGAAAGGCTTCTTTTCAGGCCATTAAACTAAAGATCAACGAGATTATCCTTGACGATATTCTGATCGGAGAAGTATGGATTTGTGCCGGTCAATCCAATATGGTCAGGCCGCTGAAAGAAGCCGAAGGGGGAATGGAGGCTTTTCAGCATTCAAATCAGAATGGCATTCGGTTGTGCCGGTATGAATATCCTCCACTTGTTGCAAGAACGGGATATCGGCAGGAAGACTTAGATCGTTGTAATATAAGGGAGTTCTTTAAAGAGAAATGGACATTGAATACCATAGAAAATGCAGCAGATTTCTCTTCTGTTGCATGGATATTCGGAAACAGGTTATCTGAAAACTTAAATATTCCCGTAGGTTTAATCCAATTGGCAGTTG
The DNA here is from genome assembly GCA_028700615.1 of Bacteroidales bacterium. Classification (GTDB taxonomy): domain Bacteria; phylum Bacteroidota; class Bacteroidia; order Bacteroidales; family UBA4181; genus JAQVSH01. Next base: position 159 of record JAQVSH010000344.1, on the reverse strand, counting down.
GAGGATCGGCCATTAACAACTGGATCTCTCCTCAAACATTAAAAGCTGATCCTGAAACCGCAAGTTTGTTTACCACAGACTGGTTGAATAACGAAGACGTAGACCTCGGACACAGGAATCGGTGTAAAGATGCATTTCAAAATGTCCTGCCTCAGAATA
>JAQVSH010000343.1 GCA_028700615.1 Bacteroidales bacterium | reverse complement strand
GGCCTTACTTTTTCAATCTCGATTTTTGCCGCATTCACTTCGGCATCTGCACTGTTAATACTGGCCTGAGCTGTAATGACATCCTGTTCATATTGAGGATTTTTAATTTTAAAAAGCATTTGCCCTTTTTTTACGTGATCCCCTTCTTTAACGTAAATTTCCTGAATATACCCGCTGATCATGGGCCGGATCTCAATGACCTGTTGTCCCTCTATGGTGGCCGGAAAATTATTGTGAACGGTTACTGTTTTGGGGGTCAGTGTCAATACGGAATAATCTTTGATCATACCGGCAGCAGGCCTGTTTTGTTTGTCTTGGCTGCATGATACAAAGATCATGGCGATTAAAAGAAATGTTGAAAGAGTAGTTCTCATGTGAATTATAATATTTGATATCAAAGAGTTATGTGTATGTTATTCGTGGTTTTTATAAGGGAAAAGGGTATTTAATACAATTTCTCTGCGTTCATTCATAATGATTCGGTATTCCTCTTCATTGAGCTTTAATATTTTCATTTGAAGTGGTTTGGTAATGAAAGGATAGATAATCAGGGATAAAAGGTTCAAGATAAAGTGAACCGGGTTGCCGGCCGGAATTCTCCCTGTTTTCATTTCGTTTTCTATTTCTTTAAGATATTGTTTTATCGCGGCAGGTTGTTCGTCCTGAAACCCGGAGTCATTTTTATTCATAAATCTTTCCTGAATAATATCCAGGGTTATAAAGGGTTCCAGATATGGATATTTCATGGCTCGGTTCAGAAAGTCATCCATGTATTTCTCGGTTTTCTCCCTGAAAGGCATATTGGAAGACAAGATGGCGTTGGCACTCTCTGAAAATTCTTTGTGAAAGTTTTCCAGAAGTGCCGTGAATAATGCGTTTTTTGATCGAAAGTAATAATTGATCAGCGTTCTGTTGACCCCTGCGGCGTCTGCAATTTCCTGAGTGGTTGCATGCTTTCTTCCTTCCACAAAGAAGACTTTTGCTGCAGTGTCGAGGATAATCTTCTCGGTCTGGCAATCCTTAACTGGCATAGTTGACAATGATGTTTAACAAAATTGTCAACAAAAGTAGGGTTTATCAGTTAAGCGTGAAAACCGAACTTTAATTTTTATGTTTTTTTAACCGTTCACAGGACTTATTCAGGAAATGAGTAAATTGCTTTGATAAAAGCAAACAAGGGATTGCTGGTATTGAGTTTGTTATTAATGACAAATGGTAAGTTTAAAATGGGACGAAAAGTATCTTTAGTATTGTCAGGAGGAGGCGCCAGAGGGATTGCGCATATTGGGGTAATTGAGGAATTGGAAAAACAGGGCTATGAAATATTCTCTATTTCAGGGACTTCTATGGGTGCGCTTGTGGGAGGGGTTTACGCCTTGGGAAAAATGGAGGAGTTCAAAAACTGGCTTTATACGCTTGACAAACTGAAAATATTTGGGTTGGTTGATTTTTCACTGAGTACTCAGGGTTTGATCAAGGGAGATAAAGTCCTCAATACCATGAAAGATTTTATTCCGGATTCGAAAATAGAAGATCTTGGGATATATTATACCGCAGTGGCTGCCGATGTGATCAAAAAAAAGGAGGTGGCTTTTACCGAAGGCAGTATTTATGACGCCATCAGGGCCTCCATTGCCATTCCATCGGTGATTACTCCGGTAAAGACCGAAGACGGTTTGTTGGTGGACGGAGGGGTTCTGAATAATATACCTGTCAGCTATGCCAAAAGAATTCCCGGGGATATACTCGTGGTTGTGAACGTGAATGCGGATATTCCTGTATTCAAACAGTTTAATTCAAAAAAAGAGCGCGAAGCAAGGAAATCGGTTTATCAGCAAAAGATCCTGGAGTTTTATAACCAGCTTATGAAGGCAAATGAGACCACAGAAGCGGATAGTATCGGATATTTTGACATGATCAATAAGACCATCGGGATGATGAAATATCGGATGGCACAGATGGTTCTTGAAAAATATTCACCCGATATTCTGATCAATGTGCCTCACGATTCTTGTGGTACTTATGATTTTTACAGGGCGGAAGAGATGGTGGAAATGGGAAAATATGCCGCCCGGAAAAGCTTCGGTGAATACAAAAAAATAGCAGAATCAGCAGATTTCTAAGATTTCTGAAGGAGTGTTTACGATATGAACTGCTTGATTTTCAATTAGCTCATTTAAACTTCTAAAACCCCAGGTTACACCCACCGGGCAGACCTTTGCTTCGGTGGCTGCGATCATGTCTATCCCCGAATCTCCTACGTATAATACTTCTTCTTTGCGGACTCCGGCAATTTGCAGAATGTCCAGAATCATCCGCGGATCCGGTTTCAACGGGACGTTTTCACGTTGTCCGCAGACCGCGACAAAAGGAGTATCGGGGAAAAACAAGCGGATCAGTTTCTCAGTGCCCTGCTGAAATTTATTGGAAGCGACAGCAATTTTGATTTTTCGGTCGGTAAGAGCTTTCAAAAGTTCCGGGATCCCCGGATAAGGGGTGGTATGTTCCGCGATATGGTGATAATAATAATCTACAAATTCTTCACGCAACCGGATTACTTTTTCCGGGGTACGAAGATTTTCCGGAATGGCGCGTTCCACAAGACGGGTGACCCCGGTGCCTATAAAATGACAATATTCTTCAAAAGTATGTTGCGGAAGGCCGTCCTTTTTCAAGACATAATCACAGGACTCTGCCAGATCCCCGAGGGTGTTAAGCAGGGTCCCGTCTAAATCAAAGATTACAAGGCGCGTCCTCCGGTTTGATGGATTTATTCAATG
>JAQVSH010000342.1 GCA_028700615.1 Bacteroidales bacterium | reverse complement strand
ACTTATCCCTTTCCTGCTCAGTGAAGGGAAAAACCCAAAAAAAAATGCAGTCTTTGTGCTGGAATTTTTATCAGGACGACTGTTAGCCTATCTCCTGATCGGCCTCCTTGCCGGCCTGCTGGGAAGTCGGTTTACTCCTTTTACCCCCTGGATAATCGGCCTTATTAATATCTGCCTGGCCATTCTTCTGATACTGTACGGATTTTACCGCTTCAAAACGGTCTGCCCGGGCACTACCCGGCGAAATCTCCGGAATACCATCGGGAAACATTTTCCCTCACTGGTTCCGGTACTCACCGGCACGATCACGGGCATCAACATCTGCCCCCCACTCCTGCTGGCAGTCAGTAATGCCGTAGAGACCGGAAGCATAGGTGGAAGCTTGCTCTTTTTTGCTATGTTTTTCATCGGAACTGCGGTATATTTTATTCCGCTGCCTTTTATTGGCGCATTTCGCCGTCAGCAGACGCTGAGCATTATTGGAAAATTTGCAGCCCTCCTCATGGGGTTTATTTATTTATACAAAGGAATCTATCTACTTTTAAGCTAACATATCATGCAAAAAAAACCATCTTACGCTACTACCGGAAGCCTGTGGAAAAGCATGCTGCTGACCCTTCCCATGCTGCTGATCATGCTGGTCTTTATGACCGGAGGAAAGCCGGACTTTTCAGACATTGCCCACACAGTATCCTTCCTGATCGGATTTCTGTTTTTTGGATTTCTGTTTTTCAATATGTTATACACCGGAAAAACAGACTTATACCGGGCGATCGGCTTTATTACCATCTCTCTGTTTTTTGCCTTTACTTTTATTGTCAACCTGTTAGAGGTCAGAGGGTCGATGACATTCTCCAACGAAGAGGTACTGGCCTGTGAAATTCCTTTCTGCCACATCGTCACCACGATGGTCATTATCCCAATGGCGGTCAAACAAAGTATTATCTTCTCCGGAAGCCTGCTGGGAGGCTTTGCCCCGGTAGCCACTATGCTGGTTTTTGTGCTGGGCTTCAGTCTTCTTCTCGGAAGAGGATTCTGCAGCTGGGGCTGTTTCTACGGCGGCTGGGACGACGGAACTTCACGGATCCTAAAAAAACCAATGATCCGAAATGTCCATTCCATGTTCAAATGGTCTTCTTTTGCCGTACTGCTCATTGTTGCTATTTCCTCGGCATTTACACTTGTGCCCACCTATTGCGACTGGCTCTGTCCTTTTAAAACGGTCACGGAATACGAAGAAATCACCTCCCTGAAAGTATTTTTTAAAACCATGGTTTTTGTCTCCCTATTTCTCGGACTGGTCATCATTCTTCCCATCCTTACAAAAAAACGTATTCAGTGTACCACATTCTGTCCCATGGGGGCACTCCTTTCCCTGACCAATAAAATCAATATTTTCCACATCAAGATTGACCAGGAGAAATGCACAAAGTGTAAGATCTGTGCAAAAACCTGCCCTACCCTTTCCATTGATGCAGACGACATACAAAAGGGATATGCCTCCATGACCTGTACTAAATGCGGAAAATGCATCGATCATTGCCCGAAACAGGCCATTCGCTACCACATCAAAGGGACTCCCATGAATACCGGAAGTACCCTCACCCGGACTCTTTTTCTGTATCCCGCCTTCATTATGATGATCGTCTTTACTGGCGGTACCGTCCAAAACGGAATCTTACTGCTTTTCAAACTATTTACCACAGGAAGTTTATTTTAAATCCATCCCGATGAAAAAAATCATTTCTATAGCAGCCTATATCTGGGCATTTTCTGCCACCTTCCTCATGCTCTACATTTTTATGGGCAGCAACGCCCTTGCCACCTCTCTGATCAACCTGACTTCCATGAAAATTGACCCCATTTACACCGGGGGCGATGTGAAAGAAACCCTCCGGGAAGACGGACTGAACTACCAGATTCACAAACCGGTATTTTCAGCCCTTTTCGGCGAAAGCAAAGAGGGATATGTGCAGGTAAAAATCACATCAGATACGAAACTTCCCGAATCCATTGTCAAAGAAATTGATTACAATGGCGACGGACTCAATGACTTTAGCCTGAACATTCACACCCCCACTTCCGAAACCCGGTTTGAATCGCTGCAACCCGACAATCCTATGCATCTGAACGTCTCCGAAAAAGTAAAAGATTACTGGATCGTAAGAGTAGAATTACAAAATCCAAATAAACAACACTAATTAAAATTGTGTATCTTTTCCCTCAATAAACAAGAGGGTATTTCTTTATCCGGCATTAAATATTTTTTCAAATGTAAGACCATGAAAAAAGTTTTAATAGCTGTATCGTTGATTTTTATCTCTCTTTCCGGATTCTCTCAGGAAACGGATATTCGGGAAATTGTCCGAAAATCAGATGAAAAGTTTCGTGGAAAATCAAGTACAGGAACCTTTTCGATGACGATACAGCGTCCGTCCTGGTCGCGAACCCTTTCAATGAAAAGCTGGAATCTGGGCACCGAATACTCATTGATCTATGTGACAGCCCCGGCCAAAGAAAAAGGACAGGTCTTTCTGAAACGGAACAATGAAATGTGGAACTGGGTTCCTTCCATCGAAAGAATGATTAAAATTCCTCCATCCATGATGATGCAATCCTGGATGGGTTCTGATTTTACCAATGACGACTTAGTCAAAGAATCTTCCATCGTCAATGATTATACCCACAAATTGATTGGCGAAGAAACAATAGAGGGCTATACCTGTTACAAAATTAAACTCATTCCGCTGGAGGAAGCTCCCGTGGTCTGGGGTAAAGTACT
>JAQVSH010000341.1 GCA_028700615.1 Bacteroidales bacterium | reverse complement strand
ATTCCTGCTTTTCGAAGACCTGGGTGGTTTTGTTTTCACCCCCCTGGAATCCGGTGGAGATTTGGGTTATTTTTAATGTTTTACCTCCATCAGTAAGGCTCCATTCTTCACTACTGTTCATCTCTGGAACGGTGCCTCCTCTATTAAATTGAGAGGATGTATTTATTTTTAGCGATTTGTTGGTTTCATTCCAGGCAGCCTTGGAAATACGCGGAGAGTTGAAGAATACAGTTTTCATTTCGGTACCGTCCAACAGTATTTCTTCATTGGCGATCTGGTCATTTCCGTATTCCATGACAGAGAATCTTTTGATAAACATTCTGTCAAAGTCCTGATCTATGTCCATTCTGTAAGCTGAATTTCCTCCAAATCCGCCGCGTGCCGTTTCGCTTTTCTCTTCATTGTATTTCCATTGACCGGTAAAGTCTGCAAAATAGCTGTTTTTCAAAGGCAGAAGAGGAAGCCCGCAGGCTTTGCGGAAAGGGGCCATGACTTCGTGATAGGCGGGATCTTCCTGACTTAATATTCTGGGATCATGGGTCAGGATCTGATATTCTTTTTTACTGGTATTTTTGGCCATTCCTGCCCAGATTACCCAATAGGCCCAGTCGGGTTGCTCTGTGAGAATGTCCGGAGCGGGAGGGTTGCCTACTTCACCCAGTACGATGGGTTTGCCTTTGGATAAGGCTTTCAGACCATCGTAATATTCTTTTTTAAAGTCACTTCCATATACATCCAGGGCCAGAATATCAAGATATTCATTGCCGGGATAGAAATTGGAAAAAGCTCTGATCGGGGTGCTGGGGCGATCTACACTCCAGATCCATACGAGATTGTTGATTTTATGGTAGTTAACAAGACGGTCATAGATCTGGCGATACATATCAATGGTACTGTTTTCTCCAACACGTCCGCCCCACCAGAACCAGTCTCCGTTCATTTCATGGTAGGGTCTCCAGAGAATGGGAACATGCGCATCCTGAAGTTGTTTCAGGTATTTGGCGATAGAATCTACCTGGGCTGCCCAACGGTTATAGAGACGGGTGCCCGGAGTCAGAATTTCTTTAAATTGTGCATCCGGTAGTTTACCTTGTACACTGGCCAGTGAATCTGGGTTTACCGGTCCGCGGGGCTGAAAGGTCACTGGTTCATCGGCTGTGGGAGGTACGGCATGCCAGCAGATCGTAATGATAGATCCTTTTTTATGCTGACGGATGGCCTCTTTTACAATGTCGGGTCTGGCAAGGTAGGAGTCGGTATCTCCTTCCCTGGCAAAGCCCATGTCAGTACTCCAGATCGCCGGGGTTTGTCCGATATAATTGGCGGCAAAGCGGCTGTTTTGGTCTCTGGTGGCCGGATAGTTATGCTGACCGGTCAGGGTGTATTTTCCTGAAATTCTTTGAAATAAATCAAGCAATGCTCTGGCCTCGGGGGTGGCATTCGGATTGGCGGGTTCAATAGCATTGGCAGAAAGGAGGGTGCAGGCCATCAACAGGGTCAATAAGCTTGCTTTTATCATCGATTTTATATGCGTCATCGTAGTAAGTGTCAGTGAGTTTACATTTTTAAAAAATACCCATGATAGGTACGTTTTATAACGTATGGATATCATGGGTATTTAAGAGCTTTATAAACTTATAGCACGTTAAATCCGGAGATTTCAACGGCTGGTTTTTCTCCGCGGGTATCTCTGTCGCTAAAAGTCATGGTAATTTCCTTTTCTTCACCGGGTAACAGAGAAATAAAGTTGTCACTGAAGAATACAGGTAAGATGCGTTCTCCGGTGGCTTTTCCCGTTACTTTCAGACGGATCATGATCGCAGGAGTGGCAGAAGTGTTTTTCAACGTGGTGGTAACCTTCCAGTTTTCACCCGATTTAGCGGCCTTAGTGCTGCTTTTCAGTTCAACAGAAGGCATCTCATTCATTGCCTGATAGTTGCCATCTTCTTTACCTCTCCAGTAGAAGTTGTCTGAAATTACCTTTTCTCCTTCTTTCAGGGTAAGTTTAATAAAGAAGGTTGCGGAAAGGCTTTCCGGAAATTCGAGTGCAAAACACTTGATGGTAGCGTCTTCTTTGCAGTCGAGCGCCAGTTCTTTTTCCCACTGTTCCGATCCGTCTGTATTGATAAGCTGGGCTTTCGCGGTCAGTCCGGTCTTGTTTTTGGCATTGAGATTGACTACCTCAATGGTTTCATCTGTAGGATTCCATTGAATATGAATGGGTTCGGAAGCTTTTTTACAGGCAAAATAAGCAGCGGTCGGATCAAAATAGTAATCATAGGTTTGCCATACCATGGAAGGCCATGCGGAATGGCTCATCCAAAGCAATAGTCCCTGACGATAGTCGCTTCGGCCTTCAAACATAGCCCGGTATCCGTTGTAATTGATGAACTGGGACAATTCGGTAAATTTCTTGGCATTGTCCACAGGGCCAAATCCTTTTTCGACCATCGCGATGAAGGATGAGGCGCTTTGAGCGCTGGCCAGGGTAAAGTCATGCATTCCCCACTGACTGTTATGCGGCCAGAGTTTGGATTCAGGAAGCATTTGTGTCAGGCTTTCGTAGTTCATGACATTGGGCATTCCCCTTTCACTGTGGAATCTTTCGGCACCGCGTCCTCCGAAGTATTGTTTGATGGGAAGGGCTCTGTATGGGCCTCCGCCGCTGACAACCCCCATGGCAGAATTGGAAATGTAATGAATTTCCGGATGCAATTCTTTGATCATGCTACGGATGGCTGTGTCAATCACCATAGGAGGATTGCCCTCATTACGTCCGACATAAATACCGAT
>JAQVSH010000340.1 GCA_028700615.1 Bacteroidales bacterium | reverse complement strand
TTCTCCGCTCGTACAGAAAAAAATGAACAAATTATCCGATCTCAAACTGATGCTGCTGGATCTGGAACATTCTCCGTCAGTATTTCCAAAGGACTCCTGATTCTATCTTCCCGATTGAAACAGTTTCAGATACTTTCCGTATCCTTCCCGCTCCAGATTTTCTTTCGGAATGAAACGCATTGAAGCGGAATTCATGCAGTAGCGCGTTCCCGCCGGCCCCGGGCCATCCGGGAATACATGCCCCAGATGAGAATCGGCATGTTTACTGCGCACTTCTGTTCTGGGGGACGGCAAGCTCCGGTCCTCTTTTTCCACAACATTTCCAGGCTCGAGAGGTTTTGTAAAACTGGGCCATCCGGTTCCTGAATCATACTTATCCAGTGAGCTGAAAAGCGGTTCTCCGGAAACGACATCAACATAAATGCCCTCTTTTTTATTGTTCACATATTCATTCAGGAAAGGCGGCTCCGTTGAGCTTTTCTGCGTTACCTCATATTGCAGCCTGGTCAGTTTTTTCCTCAATTCTATGTCGGCGGGCCGGCTGTATGGTTTCCCTTGCGAAGGTGACGCGGCTTGTTCTTTTTCCCAAACTTCCTTTAGAAACCGTTCACGGCCCGAGCCGCTGCGATAATATTTGTATCGCAATGGATTTTTTTCGCCATAATCCTGATGATAATCTTCTGCAGGATAAAAATTCGTATACTTTCTGATTTCCGTCACAACCGGCTTGTCAAACTTCCCCGAACCGGCAATGGCCTGCAGAGCCTGCGAAGCGATCGTTTTCTCCCGATCGTCGGCATAGAAAATGGCGCTGCGGTATGACGGTCCCCGGTCCGCAAACTGGCCGCCTGCATCCGTTGGATCGATATGTTTCAAAAAGTATTCCAGCACTATTTCGTAAGTCACCTGCTGCGGATCATAATAGACCTGCACAGCTTCAATGAATCCCTGATCCGAGTAGGTTTCGTATGTAGGATCTTTCCCGGTACCGCCGGCATACCCGGAAACAACCTTCACCACGCCCGGCAGTTTTTTCATATCGGACGCCACACACCAGAAGCATCCGCCGGCCAGTGTGGCCACAACCGTATTTTTTGTATTTTTCATGTTTATCATTCTTTTATTAACCTCCGTGGATTGCGAATTGCCGCTCTGGCAGGCACACATCAACACCGTTGTAATGATAAATAAAATTATTCTTTTAATCTTCATTTTGACAATTCCTGAAATTGCATTTAAGATTTTTACAAGCTGACCTATCGAAGGGAAAAATCCTGCATCAATAAAACACCAGGATTGTCACCCTTTACCAGAATGTCAGATGGTCGTATCCTGAATAAAACACTCTTATAAAAGTCTAATGATGGTTTTCTATTTGTCAAACGGCGGGAAATCAGAATAATTATTTTGGAAAATCATTTTTTAACGATTCATCATCCTTTGGTATGCTATTGCGAATTTCAATATCCGGATCACTTGCCGGGGATTTGGCATTTACGGACGTTAGGGAATTGAGTTTGTCGTTTATGGCTTCAAGATAGTCCACAATGACGTTTATCCGGAATACCCAGCGTGCCAGTACAACAAAAATGGCTATAGAAATTACCGTTATAATCATTACAAGCAAAACAATCCCTACAGCAAAAGTTTCCATCTTCCATGCTCCTCATCATATGACATCTTCGTTCTCACGGGGATGAAGTAATTGATCAATCAACGAATGATTTTTGTAAATATCGGCAAAAATGGACACAAAGGAAATTTTTGCGCGACGCTGCAGACTGACTGTTTGCATTGAAATCCACACTCAATCACTTTGTGCCCGGCATTGTGAAAAGGACCCCTGGCGGCTTCTCCGATTTTATCACCCGGAGGAACCGCCATGTTTTCTGAATTTCGGATTACTTCTTCTTGGCGTCTGCTTTCTTTTCGGCCTTTTTGTCGTCCTTAACTTCAATTTTCGTCGCGGTCATCTTGTATTCGATCGTAACTTTGGAGCCGACTTTCAGATCACCGGTAATCTTGGTTGCGGAATCTTTGGCAACTTCCCAATTGTCTTTACCTTTTTTTACAATAATCACATCCCCTTTAATTTCCTGAACAGGCCCCGTCACCTGATATTTATCGGGGCCGGCAGCCATCGCCATTGTAGCAACAAAAACAAATGCACACGCAAAAATCAAAACTTTTTTCATAAACCTACCCTCCTTTAAATTTTGTGTTCATTCATTTAACAACAATAAACTCCCTGATGGCACGAAATGTTTTCCTTATAATCCCTTTGATCTTCATGACATCCTCGACAACCTTGTATGGTCTTTTGGCAATAATGGCTTTTGCCTTTGGTAAAATGTTCATGTTAAAACTATTATAAATCAATCAATAAATTTTTTACCAGAGTCACCACACCTTGTCAAAGCGAATTGCTGATTTCATTAAAAATCTATAAATGATTCACTTGGCTCGAAAGTTCTTGACTATACTCATTTTTCCCGATAATTCACTAACTGTTGAACTAATTTTAATGCTTTCAGGATTAAGCTGCACCCTGAAAGTGAAAAAACAATACAATGAAGAAAACAGATATCCATCCATGCCTGAAAACAAAAAGCAAAAACTTCAACTGGAATATCCCTGTTTGTGTACTTACAAAATCATCGGCACGGACCGGGACGAAATGAAATGCGCTGTTTACGAAATTATCCGGGACCGCCAATGCCGTATCACCCCATCACGTCAAAGTGAAACGGCTAAATATTTTTCCATGAATGTTGAACTCACAGTGGAGAGTGAATCCCA
>JAQVSH010000037.1 GCA_028700615.1 Bacteroidales bacterium | reverse complement strand
TACGGTTTCTTTGACTTTAGGAACCGCCTACACCCATGAAGATGCTAAGATGGATAACGGGATTGTTTTCTGGGATGATGTTTTTCAGGTGATTGTGCCTTACTATAATAATGTAGGAGGCGACTGGGGGGTTTCAGGGACTCCAAAGAATGTTTCTTTCTCATTCTCTGTACCTGCATCTGCCAGGATTCAATACATGGAAATTCTTCCTTATTATTTTTATACCCATGAAGATGAACATCAGGTCCGGACATTCGGTTGTCCTCCGACTTCTTATGCCAATATGTATTTATTCAGGACAGAAGATGATGCTTCTCCTACAACCTGGAACTGGAGCGGAAATTTTACCTATCCTTTGAAGAGTACTCAGGCTTTCTATAGGACTTCGACAAATCTTCCCTGGGGCGTTGAGTTTATCTATTCTAATTTCAGGGTTCCTTTGGAAAAAACCTCTATACTTGTTGCCTATCCTCAATTTCAGAAATGGGCGGAGTCTGGCGGTACCGAGAATATGACCTGGTATGCTAATCCGGTAATTAATAAAACCATAGGGGTCTTACAATAAGACTACGTTACATCGAAAGATACGTTAGAAAGATTCTGGTAATAGTTTCCGGTTTCGGCGTCAAAACGGAGAATGCAGTAATCAGGATCATCTACTCCTGAGTAGGTATAGTAATCTTCCCATATTTTTTCCCGCCAGGTATGATCCGGTTCTTCCGTGGCGTGTCCTGAGAGCATAACGCCTTCCAATGTCTGAGGATCGAAAAAATATACCGTAGCAATCGGATTGGCTCTGATTTGCCGGATGTGTCTTGAAGAAGTGTTGGTGCTGAAATAGAGATGCTTCAATTTTTTGGTGGCTGCAACCAGCAATGCCTTAGCCATCGGGTTACCCTGAGCATCCAGGCTTACAAACACGACAATCTTTGTTCTTTGCAATAATTTTTCCGCTTTCTCTATGGATTGGCGGATCAGATCCGGGTCTTCCTCTGTCTTTTTCCAGGATCCGTCTATCATTCTGTTGGCAACTGGGTCCATAGTACTGGAAATTAAGATTTTGTTTGGCTAAGAATGGTGAAATAGAATGTGGAACCTGCTTTTTCAGTGGATTCAACCCATATTTTCCCTCCCAGCATTTCTGTTAGCTTTCTGGCTATGGAAAGGCCAATTCCCATTCCATCATAGGATCGGGTATGCGAATCATCAACCTGTCTGAACATTTCAAAGATAAGATTTTGTTTTTCTGCAGGAATTCCTATTCCGGTATCCTTTACATAAAATTGAATCATAGGCGCCGGGGTATTGACTTTGGTGTATCCGTATTCAATGGTTCCCGTGTGTGTAAATTTCAGAGAGTTTTTCAAAAGATTTAACAGAATCTGTTTCACCCTCCGGGAGTCGGTGTATATATATTGTTTGTCTGTTTGTAAAGAATTTTTGAAAAGAAGTTTAATATTTTTCTTGCCCATTTTTGCCTGTTCATTTTTGACCAGCGTCTCCACATCCCTGAGTAATTCATTCAGGTCGATTTTTTCGATATAAATTTTCAGTTTTGAGGTCTCGATTAATGAGATATCAAAAATATCTTCTACCAGTTCCAGCAGGTGTTTTCCGCTTTTGTTAATATGGCCGGCATATATAATGGACTGCTCGTGAGAAACTCCTTCTTCAATCAGCTCTGAGAAGCCAATGATTGCATTTAGCGGGGTTCGGAGTTCATGCGACATGGTGGCCAGAAATGAGGATTTCAGGCGATCGCTTTCTTCTGCTTTTTCTTTGGCCCTAATGAGTTCCTGTTCGGCATGTTTTCGGAATTGTTGTTCTTTAATCTCTCTGAAGGCCCGTCGAACTGCAAAAGGCAATTTCTCGGGTTTGTCTTTTAATACGTAGTCCGAAGCTCCCTGTTTGAGCAGTTCAACCGTAAAATCTTCTCCTATGGTACCGGATACACAGATAAAAGGGGTTTCAGAATTTGTCTTTTTTGCAGCTTCCAGTGCGGACAATCCGGAATAACCGGGAAGTTTAAAGTCAGATAGGATCAAATCAAAAGATTCTGATTCCAGTTTTTGGAGATAATCTTCTTTATTCATAACCCATGTAAACTGTATATCAAACTCCTCCAAATAAAGTTTGGACATAATCAGTTCAGCATCTGAAGGATCATCTTCCAGATAAAGAATTTTCAACGCATTTCCGGACATATCGTCTTATATTTGGGTATAAATAATCCCGGTGTTTACAGCAGTTTTCTGACAAGTCAAAGATCTAAGTCGATAGTTGTCTATTCCTACCAAATATATACTTTTTTCATTAAAAAAGCCGGCTTTTCAGGCCGGCTTAGAGGGTGAAAAGATAGAAGAATACTAAATACCTTTTACGTTCATTTTAACTGCGTAAACAGATTTAGAGGCGGTAATAAACAGGATGTCATGGTTTTTCCCTCCAAAACAAACATTAGCGGTCCAGTTTTCCTGAATGGGGATCTGGGCGATCTCATTTCCGTTTTTATCCAGAACAGTAACGCCTTTACCTGTAACATAGATGTTTCCCTGGTTATCCATGGTCATCCCGTCTGATCCCACTGAGGCAAACTGAGTTTTGTTGGCCAGAGAACCGTCTTTCTGAATATCATATACATAGATTTTCTTAGCACCGGGGTCTGCAACATACAATTTTTTACCATCGGGAGTTCCGATCAAGCCATTGGGTTGGACAAGGGTCTCATCGACTCTGGTTAATTTGGAACGGTCAGGGGTAAGGTAGTACAGATGTTGTCCGTCCTGTTGTGTTGCAGGGGTTCTTTTCCAGTAGTTTCTTCTGAAGTAAGGGTCTGTAATATAAATACCCCCTTTGGGATGAATCCAGAGATCGTTGGGGCCGTTGAGCAGTTTCCCTTCATAGTCTTTTATGAGAACGGTGGCTTTTCCCGATTTGTCGAATGACCATAATTGGTTATCCATATCGGCACAAGCAATCAGATTGCCTTTGGCATCAAAATACATTCCGTTGGAGCGCCCGCTCTGGTCGGAAAAGGTCGTAAAAGCTCCGGTTTCAGCATCCCAGCGAATAATTTTGTTGTTGGGTTGGTCTGTAAAATATACATTCCCATTTTTGTCTGCTGCAGGGCCTTCGGTAAAACTATATCCGGTACCCAGTTTTTCAACCGTGGCTCCCGGAGCGATAATGGAATTTTTATCGACAATCTGTGCGGAAAGTATTCCGGGAAGCAGGAAAAAAAGGGTTGCGCCTGTAATAGAGAAAATCGTATTTTTTTTCATTTTTGTTGGTTTTTATATAAAAAAGCTCTGTTTACTGAATAACGAAGATAATAATAGTGTAGGAAAGTTTAGAATGTATATTTCTTTTTCCTTCTAAATACCTACATTCGTAGAGAAGAATTTGAATGAATACCCTCTAATGAGGGAATACTTAGTTGCAGGATGACTGGAAAGTTTACTGAATTAGCGAAGAATAAATCACAAATCTGGATTGTGATTGTAATATTTTGTTTATTGATGCTATGTTCGGGAGTTTTCTATTATTTCCATCTTGAAAAAAAAACCCGTCAAAGTAAATATCTTGAATTACAGGCGGTCGGGAATATGAAAGCCGAACAGATCTCAGAGTGGTATCAGGATGAGTTGGCTGATGTATTTCTGGTATCAGGAGAATATATTGTACTGGAAAATATTCGGGACTGGTTTTTGAAACAAAACCAGAAAAGCAAGGATAAATTGCTGGATCATTTTTCTTCTGTCATCAACCAGCATGGCTTGAACGAAATCTTGATCATGTCCCGGAGCGGAGGAATTTTACTTTCTACCTCTGAAACCCCTTTAAGTCCTGATTCAGTTTTAATAAATTCTTTAGATGTTGCATTTCAGGCAGATTCCACTCTTTCTACGGATTTATATCTGAACCGGGAAAATCAAAAAATATACATTGACTTTATTGCTCCTTTACTCGATAGCCGGGATAAACCGATTGCTTTACTGGTTTTTAGGGTAGATCCCGAAAAGGAACTTTACCCTAAGATTGAGCAATGGCCCAATAAGAGTCGTACCGCGGAATCTATGATGTTCCGTACGGAAGGGGATAGTATTTTGTTTATGAATGAATTGAAGCGACTGAAACAACTTGCCCTGCGGAAAAGAATTTCTTTTGCCAAAACGATACAACCTTCTCTGCATCCTGTGGGAGTTGTTGAGAATGTTTCCGAAGGGATTGATTATTCCGGTAATCAAACCCTTTCACATTATACACCCATCGCATCCACTCCATGGTTTCTGATTTCGAAAATAGATATAAAAGAAGCCTATCAGGGTGTTACGAATCAGGCCATTATAATTGTTTCACTGATTTTATTGATAGTTCTTTCCTTCGGGCTTAGCCTGATGCTGATATATACCCGCAGGCAGAGAAGTGTTTATAGAAGTTTATTTTCTGCTGATCAAGAACTTAAAAAATTATCCAGTGTGGTGCAACAGACTGCTGATATGGTTTTTATTACCAACAAGACAGGCATTGTTGAATACGCCAACCCGGCTTTTGAAGCCCTGACAGGTTATACCAAAGAGGAAATTGTGGGACAAACGCCACGGATTCTTAAGTCCGGAGAACATGACGGATTCTTCTATCAACAATTATGGAAAATTCTTTTGTCGGGAAAATCTTTTAACGGCGTATTTATTAACCGGAAGAAATCCGGGGAGTTATATTATGAAGATAAAACCATTTCTCCATTATTTTCAGATGAAGGGGAGATTGTCCAGTATGTTTCGACCGGTAGAGACATTACTTCCCAAATTTATCTGGAAAATGATTTATTACGGGCAAAAGAAAAGGCAGAAGAAAGCGATCGTTTGAAAACCGCCTTTTTGAACAATATTTCCCATGAGGTAAGAACTCCGCTGAATGGGATTATGGGTTTTTCTTATTTATTGGCTGAACCCGGTATCAGCGATATACAGAGGCAGGAATATATCCGCGTGATTTTGCAGAGCAGCAATCAGCTTTTATCTATTATCACGAGTATTATTCAGATTGCGACCATTGAAGCCGGACAGGAAAAACTGGAAGAAATTCACTGTAATATCAGTCAGCTTACCAGGGATCTTTTCTCACAATTTGTCTCCAGAGTAGATCCGAATAAGATACAAATCAGTTGTCATGATTCCCTGAAGCCTGATCAGTCCAATGTTATGATTGATAAAGCTAAACTGATACAGGTTCTTTCCAATCTTATGGACAATGCGGTGAAATTTACCGAAAAAGGGGAAATTACACTGTCTGTTTTTCTTGCGAATGGTAATATAAAATTCAGTGTAGAGGATACCGGTGTCGGCATTCCGCCCGAATATCATAAAGTGATTTTTGATCGTTTCCGTCAGGTAGAAACCGGAGATGCCCGTCGATACGGAGGCAATGGGCTGGGTTTGTCCGTATCCAGAGCCTATGTAGATTTGATGGGTGGAAGTATCAGCGTTTCTTCTGTTCCCGATCAGGGATCCAGATTTGAGGTGACCATTCCATACAAGCCGGTTGATCTCTCAGGCATTCATGAAAAAACCAGGAAGCCCGAAAGTCAAAATACCAATACTTCTACATCTCCAACTCTTTTGATTGCAGAAGATCAGGAAAATAATTTTTTACTCATCAATGAAATTTTAAAAACCTCCGGTTATCAGGTGATACATGTCTTAAATGGTGCAGAAGCAGTAGAAGTATGCCGGAAAAACCGCCGGATTGATCTGGTGCTGATGGATATGAAGATGCCGGTTATGGATGGATATGAAGCCACCACTGTGATTAAAAAAGAAAGGCCTGACCTTCCTGTCATTGCGGTGACTGCTTTTGCACTTCGCGGCGACAGGGAAAGGGCTATGAAAGTCGGTTGTAATGATTATATTTCAAAACCGTTCAGGAAAAAGGAGCTTTTGGATTTATTGGAGAGATATATTAAAAACTAATAAATTTGCGCTGCAGTTTTATTAGTAAATCGCAAAAGAATGGAAATCTCCAGTGAGTTGATCTGTAAATATAATGTTCCGGTACCCAGATATACCAGCTATCCTCCAGCCAATCATTTTTCCGGGTCTTTCTCCCGGGAGGATCATGTCAGGCTTTTGAAAGAATCCAATCAGGGTTCTCCCCGGAATATTGCCCTATACATTCATATCCCTTTTTGTAAAAAGATTTGTTTTTATTGTGGTTGCAATGCATGTCCCATAGGAACCGGTCGACTGGTAAAACCATATATAGAGGCGGTTAAGAAAGAGATTTCCATCGTGGCGGCATATATAGACAAAAATCGTCCCGTATCTCAGGTTCATTACGGAGGAGGGACCCCCAATGCGGTTCCTCTGTCCCTGATTACCGAGCTGAATGAATTTCTGTTTAATACTTTTCGTTTTATTGAAAAGCCTGAAATTGCCATCGAATGCAATCCTTCACTTCTTGATCATGCCGCTGTCGATTTACTAAAAGGCGCACGGTTTAACCGGTTTAGTCTGGGGATTCAGGATTTTGACCGGGATATTCTCCGGACCGTCAATCGTGAACCTTCTGCTCTTCCGGAAGCCGAATTGCTGGCCCATTTAAAAGAAGGGGAAGAGGGTATTACCGTGAATCTTGATTTTATGTATGGTTTGCCGGGCCAAACGGTTGCCGGTTTTGCCCGTACGATGGAACAGGCCATTCTGCTTAGACCGGATCGCCTGGTTACTTTTTCTTATGCCCATGTACCCTGGTTGAAAAAACATCAGCAAATTCTTGAAAAGAAAGGGCTGCCCGCTACAGATCAAAAAATGGCGATGTTTCTGGAAGGACATCGGTTGCTTTGCCAGGCCGGATATCAACCTATCGGCCTGGATCATTATGTATTGCCCGAAGATGAATTATCAGAGGCATTAAAAAACCGGATGCTTCACCGGAATTTTCAGGGATACTGTACCCGTCGGACGACAGGCCAGGTGTATGCTTTCGGGGCTTCTGCCATCAGTCAGCTGGAAAAAGGCTTTTCACAGAATATGATTGATCCGGAAGACTATATCACAAAAATATCTCAGGGAATCATTCCGCTGGAAAAGGGATATGTTCTGTCCCGTGAGGAAATACTGATTGGCAGGGTGATTTCTGAAATCATGTGCAATATGCATATAGACTGGCTGGAATTGAGTGAACAACTGGGCGTTTCCGCAGAAGAGCTGAAAAGTCTTTTGATTCTCAATGAAAGGGTTTTGGAAGAATTCGCACAGGACGGGTTATTGGAGTACTCTCCTTCATTTCTTCGGGTAACCCCCGAAGGTTCCCTTTTTGTCCGAAATATTGCGGCCTCCCTGGATCCTGCCTATCAATCGCATACTCATCAATATTCAAAATCTGTATAGTGCATGAATATACAAACAGATATAACCATTATCGGGGCAGGGCTTACCGGATTGACCCTCGCTTTTTATCTTCAAAAAGCCGGTAAAAAAGTTGCGGTCATCGAGAAGGAAGACCGTGTGGGAGGGGTAATCCGCTCTTGGAAAGAAGGAGAATTTCTTTTTGAATCCGGCCCCAATACCGGGGTATTGTCTTCTCCTGAAATCATGGAACTTTTTGAGGATCTTCGGGAGAAATGTACTGTGGACACGGCTACTCCGGAGTCTAAGAGGAGATGGATCCTGAAAAACGGACGTTGGCATCCGCTTCCTTCCGGTTTAATCTCTGCATTGTCTACGCCTTTGTTCACCTGGAAGGATAAATTCAATATTTTAGGAGAGCCTTTCCGCCCTGCCGGGGAAAACCCCGTGGAGTCAGTGGCGGATATGGTGGTGCGCCGGTTGGGGAAATCTTATCTTGATTATGCCGTAGATCCTTTTATTTCAGGAATCTATGCCGGAGACCCCCATACCTTGGTAACCCGGTTTGCTCTTCCTAAATTGTATCGTCTCGAACATCATTACGGAAGTTTTATACGGGGAACCATAAAAAAACAATCCGAACCGAAAAATGCCAGGGAGCAAAAAGTGACCAAGGAGATTTTTTCGGCAAAGTGCGGACTGGAGCAATTGATTCTGGCCTTGGGAGAGGCTGTGGGTAAAGAACAATTTTATACCGGATCCCGGAAGGTTAAAGTCATGCCTTCAGGGAAAGGCTATATCACTAGTTTTGAAAATTCTGCCGGAGTTTCCTCCTCTGTGGTGTCCGAACAGGTCATTTCAACCGTTGGCGCCTATGCGCTGGCGGATCTTTTCCCTTTTATTTCCTCTGATCGGCTTGATCCGGTGACTTCTCTGCGATATGCAAGAATTGTTCAGGCTGCTGTAGGATACCGGAATTGGAATGGCCCCGATCTTAAGGCATTTGGAGGGTTAATTCCTTCGCTGGAAAAGAAAAATATTTTAGGCATTTTATTTCCTTCTTCAATTTTTACAGGAAGAGCTCCCGAAAAGGGAGCCTTGTTATCAGTTTTCTGCGGAGGTTCCCGCCATCCGGAATTTTACGAAAAATCTGATGAAGAAATTAAAGGCATGGTGCTTGGAGAGATCAGCGCTACGATGAAGGTCTCCGATACGCCCGATTTGTTTAAACTCTTCAAATATTCTCATGCCATTGCCCAGTATGAAGCCTCGTCAGAGGGGAGATTAGACAGTATCGCTGAAATTCAGCGGCAATATCCCGGCCTCTGGCTGGCAGGAAGTATCCGGGACGGAATTGGTATGGCAGACCGGGTAACTCAGGCCAGAAAGCTGGCAGACGAGTTGTCTTGCTGAACCGTGTCCGGTAAAGCGATTATATTGGTGAACGTCGGGACCCCCGATCAACCTGACCGGAAATCAGTCAGAAGATACTTGTCTCAGTTTCTGAATGATCCTGATGTCATTGATCTTCCCTGGTTTTTTCGACGATTGCTTGTTCACGGGATAATTCTTCCGTTTCGCACTTCAAAATCTACTATGATGTATCAGAAGATATGGATGGAGGCAGGCTCTCCTCTGTGGGTGCATCATCTCAATCTGGCAGTAAAACTTCAGCAACGCGTTCCTCAGGATGTCCGGGTCTTTTCCGCTATGAGGTATGGTAATCCTTCCCTCAAAGGAGTTTTGGACAAACTCTGTGAAGAAAATCCCGATGAACTGGTTATTCTTCCTATGTTTCCCCAAGAGGCCTCTTCCACAACAGGTTCTGTGGTCAAAGAAGTAAGGCGTTGTCTTCGGGGATGGAAGACGGTTCCGGCCTTGCGTTTTGTAGATGCCTTTTATTATCATCCTGCGTTTATCAAGGCTTTTGTTAACAACATTCAGGGTTATCAGCCCGGGAAATACGATCGGGTGGTTTTCTCCTATCACAGTCTTCCCCATATATCTGACCCCCGAACTCATTCATACCGGACAGCCTGTTATGAGACTTCCCGGTTGCTGGCAGAGGGACTGGGTCTGCAAGAGCATCAATATCTTACTACTTTTCAATCGGCGATGAGCAAAGACTGGTTGCATCCGTTTACGGATCAAACACTGGTTTCCCTCGCCGGACAGGGGATAAAAAAGGTTTTAGTGGTTTTACCCGGTTTTGTGGCCGACAATCTGGAAACCCTGTTTGAAGTGAAGCAGGAGTGCAGGCGGCTTTTCACAGAGGCAGGAGGGGAAGAACTGGTGATGGTGGAAAGCCTCAATGACAGAGAAGAGTGGGTAGAGGCTCTCTATCAGATGATAAAATGCCCTCTGAAAAGTTAATAGAACCATATTTTCCGGATCTTCTGACTTAATGATCATTTGTGTATATTTACATAAAGTCGGGGATAATTTTCATGTCCTTTCTCATTGTATTTCAGAAATGAACATTGGCCTTTGATGGTTTGTTGATATAGTATCTATTACTCACTAAATCTGAAAGAATATGAAAGAATTTCTGTTTTACGGATTTAACGCCAAAGAAGACACCAAGGCTATGGCGCTTCTTTTTTTACGTTTATTTGTGGGATTAATGATGTTGACCCATGGATGGGCAAAACTAGAAAGTTTCAGTGAAACTTCTGTAGCAGGAAGTTTTCCTGATCCTATCGGATTAGGTAGTAGTTTGTCCCTCACCCTGGTAGTATTGGCAGAATTTGGCGCTTCTCTGCTGATCATTTTGGGCGTTTTTACCCGTCTGGCGGTCATTCCGCTGATTATCAACATGTCAGTTGCGGTTTTTGTGATTCATGCTCCTGATACTTTTGCGGTTAAAGAATTGGCGGTAATGTATCTGGGGGTTTATATCGCTCTATTTTTCCTGGGAAGCGGCAGGTTCTCCGTGGATTATATTTTATTCTCCCATAAGCCGGATTCATCCTGGGAAGAATGTATCAATGTCGGGGATATAGACAGACTTGCCAGATAGTTCGCAGCAATACTTCTGATCGTGCTCTATCTTTTCGGGTTTTTCTCGGGATTTTGGAGTGTTTTGGCTTTGCTGATTGCCGCTGCAATGATTTTTACAGGGATAAGCGGTTTTTGTCCTCCTTATTCCCTGTTCGGAATTAGCACTAAATGCAAACGCGAAAAAAAGGATTAAAATAAACTCCCAAAGGGAACCCCTTTTGTTGAAGACATAAAACAGATGTAAATTTCTATATGTTAACCGGGTATAAAGAAAAAATCACTAAAAATTAATCAAATGGGCATAATTCAGGAATTCAAGGCTTTTGCCATGAAAGGCAATGTAATTGACATGGCAGTGGGTATTATTATTGGCGCTGCTTTTGGGAAGATAGTATCTTCTATGGTAAATGACATTATCATGCCTCCTCTTGGATTGTTGATAGGAGGGGTTAATTTTACGGATTTGAGTATTGTGATGAAAGCGGCTGAGGGCGATGCGCCTGCCGTGTCAATTAATTACGGGAATTTTCTGCAGGTAAGCTTTGATTTTTTAATCGTGGCATTTGCCATCTTCATGCTGATTAAAGCGATCAATGCAGCCCAAAAGAAGCAGGAGCAGGCTCCGTTAACGCCGCCCGCCCCTACTAAAGAAGAAGTTTTGCTGACCGAGATCAGAGACTTGTTGAAGAAATAAGCCCTACCTTGTCGAGGAAAATTTCTCCTTTGGTCGTCTTGTCAAAAATAAACCGGATGTTTTTAAGATCCTGTGGGTTGAATAATGAGTCTTCCCTTATCAGGGATTGAAAGGGAATTTCTACGTATTGAAGCACTCTTTCTACCGGTTTATCTTTTGAGAGGGCGTATATGGGATCCCATTTGGTCAGTTTTGTTTTTAACGGGGGAGCCAGAATAAACCAGT
>JAQVSH010000339.1 GCA_028700615.1 Bacteroidales bacterium | reverse complement strand
ACGAATGGCCTTTCTTTTATATCTTATTTTTCCGCCTTTGGAAATGTTTACTCAGGCGGTCCGTATGGGTATTGGGTTGGGCAAACCTTTAAATGATACGGTTTTCACAGAGTATATATTTATTCGTCCGGGGAAAATTATTTTCCCTTTTTTAATGCTTTCTCATCAGCGCCTGACATAAAAAATATTGAAATAAAACAAACAAAAGAGATAGTAAACATGTTTCTCTCACTATAAATAGCACATCTGAATGGAAAAATCGGTAAAACCTATGCAATTGATCCTCAAAGAAGGATCTGTCTTTGAAGGAATATCATTTGGGCATGAAGGCTCAATCGCTGGTGAAGTGGTTTTTAACACAGCCATGACGGGATATCCCGAAAGCTTGACCGACCCTTCATATAAAGGTCAGATCCTGGTATTAACATACCCTTTGATAGGAAATTACGGAGTTCCTCCGATGACCAGCAATGAAAAAATACTGAATTTTTTTGAGTCAGACAAGATCCATATCTCCGGTCTGGTGATCAGCGATTATTCATACGAATACAGTCACTGGAATGCCGTCAGAAGTCTTGCCGATTGGCTGAAAGAAAATAAAATTCCGGCCATGTACGGGGTCGATACCCGTGCCATCACCAAGATCCTCCGCGAGGAAGGGGCGATGCCGGGCAAGTTATCCTTCTGCGGTGAAGACCTCCCGTTTGAGGATCCGTACCAGCGCAATCTGGTCGCTGAAGTGAGTACCAAAGAAGTAGTCACATACGGAAACGGAAAGTACAGGGTTCTTTTGGTGGATTGCGGAGTGAAGAACAACATTATGCGCTGTCTGCTCAACCGGAATACCACCATCGTGAGAGTTCCCTGGGATTACGATTTCAGCAAAGAGCAATATGACGGTCTTTTTATTTCCAACGGCCCCGGTGATCCCAAGACCTGCAAAGCAACCATCAAACACCTGGCCAAAGCCCTGGAACAGGATATTCCCATCATGGGTATTTGTCTGGGTAACCAATTAATGGGACTCGCGGCGGGAGGAGATACTTTCAAATTAAAATACGGACATCGCGGACATAATCAGCCGGTACAAAAATCAGGAACGAATAAAACCTACATTACTTCTCAAAATCACGGTTTTGCCCTTGATCCGGATTCGCTCGGAGAAGATTGGAAACCTCTGTATATCAATTTGAACGATGGCACCAATGAGGGGGTAATTCATAAAAACAAGCCCTTCTGTTCCGCTCAGTTTCATCCTGAGGCCACCAGCGGACCGGTAGAAACCGAGTTCCTTTTTGATGATTTTATAGAGGCAATGGAAAAGTATCGCGGGTAAGTCCTATTTTTTTATCAAATTTGCATTATTAAAATATAAACCATGAAGGAAAAATTAGTTTTGGCGTTCAGTGGAGGACTGGACACCTCTTTCTGTGCAAAATATCTCAGCGAAGAAAAAGGATTTGAGGTTCATTCTGTCATTGTCAACACCGGAGGATTTTCTCATGAAGAATTAAAGGCGATTGAGAAAAAGGCTTATGCCCTGGGAGTGGCGCAACATGCAACACTGGATGTTACCGATGAATATTATCAGAAATGCATCCGTTACATGATTTTTGGCAATATGCTCAGGAACAATACCTATCCCCTCTCTGTCAGTTCCGAACGGATCTTTCAGGCGATGGCCATTGTCGAATATGCCAAAAAGATCGGAGCCGGTTATATCGCCCACGGAAGCACGGGAGCCGGAAATGATCAGGTTCGTTTTGACCTGGTTTTCCAGATCGTTATGCCGGAGGTAAACATCATTGCTCCTATCCGCGAATTGAAACTCTCCCGCAATGCCGAAATTGAATATCTCAAAAGCAAAGGCGTGGAGGACAACTGGGATAAAAAATCAGCATACTCCATCAACAAAGGTTTGTGGGGTACCAGCATCGGCGGCAAGGAGACCCTCCAGTCACACACCTGGTTGCCTGATGAGGCTTTCCCGAGCTCTTTGAAAAAACAGGGCGCTGAGCTTGTCGAACTTACTTTTACCCGCGGAGAGATCACTGCCATCAACGGAGTTGAAATGACAGGGGCCGATGCCATCAGGGAACTGGAAGAAAAAGCTTCGGCTTATGCCGTCGGACGGGATACCAACGTGGGAGATACCATCATTGGCATCAAAGGAAGGGTCGGCTTTGAGGCCGCCGCGCCCCTGATTCTGATTAAAGCTCATCATCTTCTTGAAAAACACACTCTTACAAAATGGCAACAGTACTGGAAAGATCAGTTGTCCGGATGGTACGGGATGTTGCTTCATGAAGCTCAATATCTGGAACCGGTGATGCGGGACATCGAACGTTTTCTGGAAAGCAGCCAGCAATATGTGAGCGGTCAGGTCACAGTAAGTCTGCAGCCATATCGTTTTGAAATACTGGGAGTCAGCTCTCCCCACGATCTGATGAACGCTAAATTTGCCAAATACGGCGAGGAAAATAATACCTTTAACGCACAGGATGTGATCGGATTTACAAAAATCCTGGGCAATCAAATGAAAATCTGGTATTCGGTAAATCAACCCAAATAAGAACCCTTCTGCAGAAATGGCCAAAGTCCGGTACCGGAAAATTACATTGAAGGTTGGTTCCAATGTGCTGACCGGCTCCGATGGGATGCTGAACGAATCGCGTATCGGGCATCTTGTTGAGCAAATCGCCTCTTTGAAAAAGCAAGGCGTAGAGGTGTTATTTGTTTCCTCGGGAGCTGTGGCTTCGGGCCGTAAGATCGTAGAACATCCCAAACGGCATGACACCATCTCCT
>JAQVSH010000338.1 GCA_028700615.1 Bacteroidales bacterium | reverse complement strand
GCATACTGGCGGTCATATTGATCTACTTTATTCACTACCAGAAAAACTTTTTTACGGCTTTTGCGCAATAATTCGGCCACACCCTGGTCCGGATACGTTACTCCAATGCTTACATCTACCATGAACAGAATCAAATCCGCTTCTTCTACGGCGGCTACAACCTGTTTTTGGATGCCTTCCTCAAAAAGATCTCCTGACTGGGAGAGATAACCTCCGGTATCTACAATGGTGAATTTTCTGCCGTTCCATTCAACATTTCCATATTGTCTGTCGCGGGTTACCCCTTCCATCTCATCCACAATGGCGGATCGGCTTTCAGTCAATCGGTTGAATAAGGTGGACTTCCCTACATTGGGCCGTCCGACAATGGCTACGATATTGCTCATGATGATTTTTTATTCGATATAACCCAGCGTACGCAGGTATCTTTCGTTGTCTCTCCAGTTTTTTTCTACCTTGACGAAAATTTCCAAAAAGATTTTCTTTCCGAAGAATCTCTCCAGGTCCAGACGTGCCTGGGTGGCTGTTTTCTTTAAGGCCAATCCTTTTTTCCCGATCAGAATGCCTTTCTGGCTTTCTTTGCTTACCAGAATGACGGCCTGAATGCGAATGATTGTTTCCTCTTCTTTGAATGACTCTATCACCACTTCGGTACAATAGGGTACATCTTCTTTGTAGTATAAGAAAATTTTTTCCCTGATGGCTTCTGAGACAAAGAACCTCTCCGGTTTGTCACTCATTTCATCCTCGGGAAAGTATGCAGGGCCTTCAGGAAGGAGCTCAAGAATTCTGTGGAAAACGTGGTCAATGTTGAAGTTTTCTTTGGCGGATACCGGAATGATTTCCGCTTCCGGAAGTAATTCATGCCTTTTCTCTGCCAGTTCATTGAGCTTTTCCGGGCCAGATATGTCTATTTTGTTGATAATCAACAAAACAGGGACTTTGCTTTGTTGAACCTTGAGCAGATATTCTTTGTTTTTATCAAAAGTTTCAATGACATCTGTGACATACAGGATGATGTCTGCATCCACAAGGGCCGTTCGGACAAACTGCATCATGGTTTCCTGCAGCTTGTATCTGGGTCTCAAAATGCCCGGGGTATCTGAGAAAACGGCCTGAAAATCCTCTCCGTTGACGATTCCCAGAATGCGATGACGGGTCGTTTGGGCTTTGTGTGTAATAATGGAAATCTTTTCCCCTGTAAAAGCGTTCATGAGGGTAGATTTCCCTACATTAGGATTTCCAACGATGTTTATAAATCCGGATCGGTGAGCCACGGTATATTTTTATGCAAAGGTAGGTAAATTAGTTGAATTGGATGGCTTTGTCAGGACTGATCCGGGCAATGACCATGGAGGGAAGCAGAAGAAATCCCAGAATCAGGAGCATGCCCCCCCCGTTTACGAGAGCTATGTGCCAAAGATTGAAATTCACTGGGACCTTATCCAAAAAATACTGGCTTTGATTCAGAGAGATCCATCCGGTGATGGATTGTACAGTCAGCAATCCCAAGCCGATCAGATTTCCCAGCAACACGCCCCGTGTAATGATGAAGAAACCCTGGTACAGAAATATCCTTCTGATACTTCGATTGCTGGTTCCCAGTGCTTTCAGCATCCCGATCATCCGGGTCCTTTCTAAGATAAGAATCAGAATTCCCGAGACCATGTTCAGACCGGCAACCAGAACCATCAGGAACAAAATGAGCCAGACATTGGTATCTACAATGTTCAGCCAGTCAAAAATCTGGTTGTATCGATCCGTAATTTTAATAACCTGGACTCCCTCATCTCCGGTTTCCCAATGGTCCTCCAAGGTATGCAGTATGGGATCCATAATTCGGTCAATCTGCCGGAAGTCCTTTAGATAAATTTCATATCCGCTGATTTGACCGGCAGACCATTGGTTGACACGTTGGATGGGAGCCATGTCGGTTATGGCGAATCGTTCATCGAACTCGGTAAGTCCTGTTTTAAAGATACCCTTTACCGTAAAACGACGCATTCTGGGAGGATTTTGAACGAAATATACCCCCAGTCGGTCACCCGGAATGAGATTTAAACGTGTAGCCAGACTCTCCGAAATCAGAATGTTGTCAGAATTTGCGCTATCCGAGGCTTCCCAGATCTCCCCATTCACCAGAGAGTTTTTAAAAAAGCCCCAGTCAAAACTACTGTCTATACCCTTGAGAATGACGGCTTGCACTTCGTCCTGGGTCTTGATTAATCCAGGTTTTGTGATAAACCGCTGTACATGGGCAATGTCTGTATGTCGGGAAAGAGCTTCTGCATACTTTTTCCCTTTTTGCATCGGTAAGGTTTCATAAGAAGCATTGCTCTGGTAATTCATGATCTGCACATGGGATGCAAATCCGGCCACTTTGTTGCTGATTCCATCCCTGAATCCGGTGACAACAGAAACGGAAATCAGCATGACAGCCAGGCTTAAAGCGACTGAAAACAGTGTAATCCAGAGGATTGGCCGGGAAATGTAGCGGCCGGCTTCTTTCCCTATCCATCTTCTGGCTATAAACAGTTCAACATTCAAGGTGCTCAGATTATGTAAGCTGCAAATTTAGGACTAAGTCCCTTAAAAAACTTTGGACAGGCAGGATTATTTTGTATTTTCGAATCATAATCTTTTTTCTCATGCGCTCCTTTCTGTTCAGTTTTTGGCTCCTTTGGTTGTTCTTTCCCAACGTTTCTGACGCCCAAACCCTTCAAAGCGGTGCAGATCAGATGCATCTGTATCTTCCCGGGGTCAGGGGAAGGAACATAGCTGTGGTGGCAAACCATACTTCGCGGGTGGGCACCACCCATCTGGTAGATACACTGATCGC
>JAQVSH010000337.1 GCA_028700615.1 Bacteroidales bacterium | reverse complement strand
GGGAGATGCAGGCTTTCATTGAGAAAGTTCAGGTTGCAAAAACTATTGAAGGTGTGGATTCGGCGCTTCAGGTTTTTAATGTTTTGAATATGCTGAATACTAAGTATCTTATTCTGAACCCGGAATCCGAAGCTTTGAAAAATGTGTATGCTCAGGGACATGCCTGGTTTGTGAAGGATATTCACTGGGTCAGCAATGCGGATGAGGAAATTCTGGCTTTGGATTCGGTGGATTTGCGCAGTATTGCTGTGGTGGATCAGCGTTTTAAGACGGAGGTGATGGCTTTATCGGCAGATTCTGTTGAAACCGGTTCTATTGAGCTGATGAGTTACGCTCCTAATAAGCTGGAATATAAATCCGTGTCTTCTTCAGACCGGTGTGCTGTTTTCAGCGAGATTTATTATCCTGAAGGGTGGTCTGCTACGGTGGACGGACAGCCTGTTTCTATTTTCAGGGCGAATTATATGCTTCGCGCCCTGGTGGTTCCTGCCGGAGAGCATGTGGTGACTTTTCAATATCGGCCTGATGCTTATTTTCAGGGAAGTCGTTATTCCGGGATAGCCTCCTCGCTTTTGATTCTGGCTTTACTGGGAGCTGCCGGGTTTTATTACCGGTCTGAAAAATATAAGAAAGAATGCCCTTCTTCTCAGTCGTAATTCCTGTATATAACCGTCCCGGAGAGCTGAGGGATCTGCTGTTGAGTTTGTCTTTACAGACATCTCGTAATTTTGAAGTGCTGGTGGTGGAGGACGGATCTTCCCTGACCTGTGATCAGGTGGTGGAAGAGTTTAAGGAGAAGATGGCCCTGCGTTATTTTTTTAAACCCAATACCGGTCAGAGCGATTCCAGAAATTACGGGATGAGAAGGGCGGAAGGAAAATATTTTGTTTTACTGGATTCGGATTGTATTTTGCCACGGGATTATATGGAGTCCCTTTATACTGCATTGTCTTTGCATCCTTTGGATTGTTTCGGAGGTGCTGATGCTGCTTTGCCCGATTTTAGCATTTTTCAGAAGGCAGTGAATTATTCGATGACTTCATTTTTGACTACCGGAGGCATTCGTGGAAGTAAACGTTCTCTGGAATCTTTTAAACCCAGATCCTTTAACATGGGGTTTTCTCGTATTGTTTTTGAAAAGACCGGAGGTTTTTCTGACCTGCATGTGGGTGAAGATATTGATTTAAGCCTGAGGATAGGAGCGGCAGGCTTTTCTATCGGATTTATTCCGGAAGCATTTGTTTATCACCGCCGTAAGCTGGGGTATTCTTCTTTTTCCCGGCAGGTCTTTCGTTTTGGTCAGGCCAGGGTGGTTTTATCCCGGTTACACAGGGGATCGCTGAAACTTGTGCATACGTTGCCCGCTTTTTTTATCCTGGGCGTTTTTCTTATCCTCGGATTGATGTGCTTTTCTTCTGTTTTGTGGGGTATTCCCTTTGCGGCTTATTTCATTTTGCTTTTTGTAGACGCTTTGGTTAAAACCCGTAGTATTCGTGTGGCTGCGTGTGTCCTTCCTGTGAGTTTTATTCAGTTGGCCGGATATGGGCTGGGTTTCTGGAAATCAGTTTTTATCAGGTCTGGATCTAAGTCTGGCTCCCAGGAAAATATGTATAAGATTTAGTTATCTTTGTTTGTGTATTCTTGACGAATGTCTTATGGATTTTGGTTTCTACAGGGTGGCTGCCGCCATTCCCTCTGTTAAAGTAGCCGATTGCCGCTACAACGCGGATCGGATGATTTCTCTGATACATCAGGCTGGAGAAAAGGGAGTGGAGTTGTTGTGTTTTCCCGAACTGTCGATTACAGCTTATACCTGCGGGGATTTGTTTCATCAGCATACTTTGTTGGATGAGGCAAAGAAACAGCTGGACAGAATGGTTCGGGAGTCTCTCACGGAAAGTCTTTTATTCATAGTGGGAATGCCTCTGGTGCAGGGAAATTGTCTATTTAATTGTGCGGTTTTTATTCATCATGGGGCGATTCTTGGGGTGGTTCCTAAAACGTTTCTTCCCAATTACGGCGAATTTTATGAAAAACGCTGGTTTTCTCCTGCCGCTGACCTTTCCGAAAATCAAATCGAACTTTGCGGACAGCAGGTTCCTTTTGGTTCGGATCTTTTGTTTCGGAGCGGGGATCTGGTGGTGGGTGCTGAGATTTGTGAGGATTTATGGGTTCCGGTTCCTCCCAGTTCCAAAATGGTGCAGGCGGGAGCTAATCTGATATTTAATCTTTCGGCCAGTAATGAGCTGATAGGAAAGAATGCCTATCTGCAGTCTCTGATCATTCAACAGTCTGCAAGAGGTATCACAGCCTATGTTTATGCCTCCGCGGGCCATGGTGAATCTTCTACCGACCTGGTTTTTGCAGGGAATGGTTATATTGCGGAAAATGGAGTGATGCTCTCTGCTTCTCATCGTTTTTCAGATGATGAGCAGTTGATTATCAACGAAATAGATATTCAGAAAATATTAATTTCCCGGCATAAAAACAATTCATTTGCGGATAAATCGGCCTCCGGGATGCCTGATAGTACTTATCGCATTATTCCTTTTTCGCTTACTTCTGCGAAAGAAACTCTTTTATACAGAAATGTGGATCCTGCTCCTTTTGTTCCTTCTGACGCAACGTTGGATGAGCATTGTGAGGACATTTTTGCCATTCAGGTGGCCGGATTGGCTAAAAGATTACAGCATACCGGTATTCGGAAGGTTGTGGTGGGCATTTCAGGCGGATTGGACTCCACCCTTGCACTTTTAGTGGCCGTAAAAACATTTGACCGACTGGGCCTTCCCCGTACGGGAATCATCGGGATTACCATGCCGGGATTTGGAACAACGGACC
>JAQVSH010000336.1 GCA_028700615.1 Bacteroidales bacterium | reverse complement strand
ATATTTTAAAGCAGTTCAGTATGAATTTTTTGTATTTGGTAAATGTGGTTCCTTTGAGAATTTCATTTCCTCCGTAGACTTCATCATTGAAAAGAGTATGCCCGATGTGTCTGAAATGCGCCCGGATCTGATGAGTCCGGCCGGTTTCCAGACGACATTCGATAACGTTTACATATCCGAGCCGTTCAATGACTTTATAATGCGTAATGGCCGGTTTTCCTTCTTCGGAATCCGGCGGAAAAACACTCATCTGGATACGGTTCTTCGGGTTGCGGCCAATATTGCCGGTAATGGTTCCTTCCTGATCGGGAAGATTTCCCCAGACAATGGCAATGTAACGCCGGTCTGTACTGTGGTCAAAGAACTGTTTCGCAAGATGCATCATGGCATGCTCTGTTTTGGCAATGACCAGTAATCCGGAGGTGTCTTTGTCAATCCGGTGTACCAGACCGGGGCGAAGCTCCCCTGTTTTAAAAAGAGGAAGGTCTTTTAAATGCCATGAAAGAGCATGGACGAGAGTTCCCGTGTAATTGTTAAATCCCGGGTGAACTACCATGCCGGCGGGTTTGTTCACCACCAGTAATTCATCGTCTTCATATTCAATATTCAGAGGAATGTTTTCAGGAATAATAGTGGTATCTCTGGGGGGATTCGGGAGAACCACGGAAATTACATCGCAGGGTTTTACCCTGTAATTCGAAGATACGGGTTTGTCGTTGACGAGAATGCAATCTGCCTCAGCGGCCTGTTGCACTTTATTCCGGGAGGTGTTTTCGAGACGCTGAGTCAGGTATTTGTCAATTCTTAACAAGGCCTGCCCTTTGTCCACTACTATACGAAAGTGTTCGTACAGATCCTGTGTTTCTTCGGAGATAATTTCTTCAGAAGTTGTCATTCCATATCCTCGAGATCAGCATCCGAAAAGTCAGGGTCGGCATGAATTCCTTCGGGAATCAATCCGGCATCTGTTGTTATCCAGATATCTACAACGGATCCGGCCGGAGACTGACCTGAAGGCCCGGGCGATTGATTCCATACTACGGCGCGAAGAGAATCACTCTCGCTTTGAATGCTTGAATCAGTGAATATATTTCCGATATTCAGCATATTTCCGTTGAGTTTTTCCTGTGCGGAAGAAAGACTCAATCCAATCACATTCGGAACGCCTGTGGATGAAACACTGTTCCCGAGACCCAGAACAAGATCTACTGCAGAACCTTTGATGATTTCTGTACCCGGATCAAGCGTTTTACCCTGAAACTGTTGTCTGAGTACATTATTGCGCGCAATATCAGGAATATACATGAGCTTTCCGACCTGTAACCCTTTGGATTCCAAAATACTTCTGGCTTGTCTCAGAGACAACCCCACCACTGACGGAGCCTCTGTTTTTTCAGGTTCGGAGGCGTTTACAATAAAAAACAGCGTCCGGTTATTCTTGACCATAGTTCCGGGTTCGGGGTTCTGGGACAGAATCACACCGGGGGCCGCATCGTTTTGATAGACGGAATCGTTGATTTTATACCGGAGATGGTTTGAACGGACAATAGATTCCGCTTCCTGAACAGTCATCCCTGAAAAGTCGGGAACAGGGGAGGATTGTCCGTGTCTTGTATATATATTTAATGCCAGCGATAAAAAAATAAGGAGTCCGGCACCCATTCCTGCCAAGAGGAAAATGTGTTTTATGTATATGTTTTTCATCCGTATTTTTTTCAATTTTCAATCGCCGGACGGGACCCGGTTTTTCCTTAGTTTTGAAACTTCAAAGGTAGGTGAAAATGCAGAATAATCAAAAAACCCGGAGGGTTTGATATAAACTATTCCGTTCTGCGGGAGTGCGTCCCGCTTTCTTAATCATAGAGGAAAGGTCCTCCGTACTCAGGGATGGGTTTTGCTCTCCGGAACCCGCCATGGAATATATTTTTGTGGAATCATCGATGGTTCCGTCCAGATCATCGACCCCGAAGGAAAGCGATATTGCCGCCATCTCCCTGTCAATCATCGGCCAATAGGCTTTCAGATGGTCAAAATTATCCAGATAAATTCTGGAAATGGCAAAATTTCTCAGATCTTCAGGCGCGGAGATTTCAGTGACCTTAAGTCCGAGCGGATTGTTCTGCTTTTTGAATTTCAAGGGGATAAAACAATTAAATCCATGGGTTTTATCCTGAAGAGTCCGCAATCTTTCCAGGTGATCAATCCTTTGCCGGTAAGATTCAATATGTCCGTATAGCATGGTTGCATTGGACGAAAGTCCCGCCTTGTGTGCTTCTTCGTGAATGCTTAGCCAGGTCTCCGAATTGCTTTTTTCGGGACACAACTGTCGTCTGATGGTCTCGTCAAAAATTTCAGCCCCTCCTCCCGGTATGGATCCCAAGCCGCTTTCTATAAGGATAGAAAGACCTTCCCGGATAGAAACCCCGCTTTTACGAAACATATAATCCAGTTCTACTACACTGAACGCCTTGATATGTAATGAGGGGGCTTCTTTGTGAATGGCGCTGATCAGCCCGGCGTACCATCCTAAATCTTTCTCGGGATGGGCTCCCCCGGTAATATGAACCTCTGTAGCTCCTGATGAGGCTTGTCTTCGAACCGTGTGGATCATTTCTTCGAAAGAAAGATCCCAGGCTTCGGGATCTCCCTGATTTTTTACATAAGAACAAAATTTGCAGCGATAGGCACAAATATTGGTTGGCTCAATGTGAAAGTTGCGGTTAAAGAAAGCGAATTCCCCGACCTTTGCTTTGCGGACCGAGTTAGCCAGAATACCCAGTAAACCCAAATCCGCTTTTTCATACAGGACGACACCTTCTTCCGGACTAATCCGGTTTCCATTCAGAATTTTTT
>JAQVSH010000335.1 GCA_028700615.1 Bacteroidales bacterium | reverse complement strand
CAAGAAAACAAATTCCGATCACAGCTCTAATGATGATCGCCCACGCCGTCCTTACAGTTCGGAGGGTTCCCAGGATCGCCCACGCCGTCCTTACAGTTCGGAGGGTTCACAGGATCGCCCACGCCGTCCTTACAGTTCGGAGGGTTCCCAGGATCGCCCACGCCGTCCTTATAGTTCGGAGGGTTCCCAGGATCGTCCCCGCCGCAGTTACGGTGATCAGGGCAATAGCTTTGGCAGTGACCGCCCGCGCCGCACTTACGGTACCGAGGCTTCCCAGGATCGCCCACGCCGTCCTTATAATCCGGAGGGTTCTCAGGAACGTCCCCGCCGCAGTTACGGTGATCAGGGCAATAGCTTTGGCAGTTACGGTTCCGACCGCCCCCGCCGCAGCTTTGGTAATGAAGGTTCACAAGATCGTCCCCGTCGTCCTTACAGCCTTGAGGGTTCTCAGGATCGTCCCCGCCGCAGTTACGGTGATCAGGGCAATAGTTTTGGCGGTTACGGTTCAGACCGCCCCCGCCGCAGCTTTGGTAATGAAGGTTCACAAGATCGTCCCCGTCGTCCTTACAGCCCTGAGGGTTCTCAGGATCGTCCCCGCCGCAGTTACGGTGATCAGGGCAATAGTTTTGGCGGCTATGGTTCAGATCGCCCGCGTCGCAGCTATAGTAACGAAGGTTCTCAGGATCGCCCGCGTCGCAGCTATGGTAATGAAGGATATCAGGATCGTTCTCGTCCCCGCTCTGGTTTTAACGAATCCCCCGACAGACTCCGTCCTGATGGCAAGCCCAAGCGTCCCCGCATAAAGAAATCTTCCTCTGACGGTACAGACTATTCTACGGTTAGAGAATTTTCAGTTCCCAAATATGCTCCGAATCTGGATCCTGACACTCCGATACGTCTGAATAAGTTTTTGTCTAACGCCGGCATCTGTTCCCGCAGGGAAGCTGATGAGTTTATACAGGCAGGGGTTGTCAAGGTCAACGGAGAAGTAGCTTCTGAATTGGGAGTTAAAATTAAACTTACAGACGAAGTCATGTTCCATGACCAGCCGGTTAATATTGAACGCAAAGTCTATGTCTTGTTGAATAAACCCAAAGATTGCGTAACCACCTCGGATGATCCTCAGGAGCGCTTAACCGTAATGGATTTGGTTAAAAATGCCTGCCGTGAAAGGATATATCCTGTCGGAAGGCTTGACAGGAATACAACAGGAGTATTATTACTCACCAACGATGGGGATCTGGCTTCCAAGCTTTCTCATCCCAAATACGAAAAGCGTAAGATTTATCAGGCCACTCTCGATAAGGATCTTACTGAAGAAGACATGCAAAAAGTAGCCAAAGGCATAGTGCTGGATGACGAAAAGATTGCAGTGGACGAAATCAGCTTTGTTTCTTTGGATCAAAAGAATGTAATCGGAATTGAAATACATTCCGGCCAGAACAGAGTAGTTCGTCGTATTTTTGAACAAGTCGGCTACAAAGTATACAAGCTGGACAGGGTTTATTTTGCCGGTTTGACTAAAAAGAACCTTCCCCGCGGACGTTGGAGATATCTCAGTGATAAAGAAGTATCCTTGCTTAAAATGGGGGCTTTTGTATAAAGAGAATACAACCATGAACAAATTGCAAAAAACAAGAATCGTTGATCTGCTGCAGAGAGAAGATTTTGGTACCGGGGTGCAGGTAAAAGGCTGGGTCAGAACCCGGCGCGGAAACAAACAAGTAGGTTTCATTGCCTTGAACGACGGTTCTACCATTCATAATATTCAAATTGTAGTGGAATTGGCCTCTTTTGACGAAGAACTGCTCAAGCAATTAACTACCGGTGCCTGTATCCGGGTGGACGGAGTTCTTGCTGAATCTCCGGCTCAGGGGCAAAAAGCCGAAATCCAGGCCAAAGAGATCGAGGTGTATGGGGTTTCTGATCCCAATACCTATCCTCTGCAGAAAAAAGGCCATACTCTGGAGTTTCTGAGAGAAATTGCTCATTTACGCCCCAGGACCAACACCTTTGGGGCGATATTCAGGATCAGGCATGAAATGGCTCAGGCCATACACCGTTTTTTCCACGACAACGGCTTCTATTATTTTCACTCACCCATTATCACAGCCTCAGACTGTGAGGGTGCAGGACAGATGTTTCAAGTTACTACACTGGATCTGTATAATTTAAAAAAGAACGAAAAAGGCGGGATTGATTATTCCGAGGATTTTTTTGGCAGACAAACCAGCCTTACCGTTTCCGGCCAACTGGAAGCAGAGTTGGCGGCTATGGCTCTGGGGGCCGTTTATACATTCGGGCCGACCTTTCGGGCCGAAAATTCCAACACCCCCCGTCACCTGGCTGAGTTCTGGATGGTAGAGCCCGAAGTGGCTTTCAACGACATTCAGGATAATATGGATTTAGCCGAAAGATTCATTAAATACTGTATAAAGTGGGCACTGGATCGTTGTCAGGACGATTTAGCCTTCCTGAGCAAAATGTATGACAACGACTTGTTCGACAGGCTCAGGTTTGTTGTGGAGAATCAGTTTGTACGCCTGGCCTATACCGAAGGTATCAAGATCCTGGAAGCAGCTGTAGCCAATGGTCATAAGTTTGAGTTTCCAATTTATTGGGGTGCTGATCTGGCATCGGAACATGAACGTTATCTGGTGGAAGAGCATTTCAAAAAACCGGTGATCTTAACCGATTATCCCAAGGAGATCAAGTCTTTCTACATGAAACAGAACGACGATGGCAAAACGGTGCGGGCTATGGATGTGCTCTTTCCAAAAATCGGTGAAATCATTGGCGGCTCGCAACGTGAAGAGAACTACGACAAATTATTGAGCCGGGCCAAAGAAATGGGAGTTCCGGATC
>JAQVSH010000334.1 GCA_028700615.1 Bacteroidales bacterium | reverse complement strand
CCGGAGCTACAGGATTGGACATCGTTAGAAAAATCAGGAGCGTAGATCAGAATATTCCTGTGGTAATCTTTAGTGTTCATGCCAGTTCGCAGATTGCTACAGAGGCCTATAATTTGGGCGTCGAATTTATTAATAAGGATTGTGAGTGGGATCTTTTTTTAGCCAAAATCCGGTATTTTATTCGCCGGTATGCGGAGAAAGATAAAATGGAAATGATTATCAGGTTATCTGAAAAGACAACATTTGATGGCTATCGTAATGTACTGGTTTCGGATAATAAAGAATACCTTTTAAATAAAGTGAGTGCCAATTTATTGAAATTGCTTTATTCCAATATCAATGAATGGGCTTTTGCCGAGTATTTGACCAGAGGTTTGTGGCAATTGCCCATGAAAGAAAAGGTCAGGGATTTGAGGCGTCAGATTTTTTTCCTGCGTGAAAAATTGTCTGTTGATTCCTCAATCCGGATAGATAACGGCTATGGAAGTCGCTATCGGTTGGTTATACCAATCCTTCCCAAACCGATCGATGAGGACACTATCACGCTGGATTAAATACTCTTCAAAAATCTTGTCCAGTTCCAAGCTCCTGAGTTTCGGTCCCGATGGTAGAGAATATGCTGAACTACCCCGATGATAAATTCTTCCGGGACGAACCCAAAGTATCTGGAGTCTTGGGAATCGAGGACATGATCTCCTCCCATGAAATAATAGTTTTCCTGAAAAATATAACTTTTCAGGGGAGTATTCTCTAAGAAGAGGACATTATCCTGAACTCTGAGGCGCTGCTGGGTTTCATATTCGATGATACGCTGGTAGGGAAGGTAATTCATGGCATTAACGTGTATCAGGCTTCCTTTGGCCGGAACATACAAAGGGCCGAAATCTTTGATATCCCAGTTGTAAAGAGAGTCTTGCGGAAAAGCCCTGAGAATGATCGGTTGCAAGTCGTCTTTAGCCATAGCGGAAAGCCTGAGTTGTGCTGTATAATATCCAAGGGTGTCCTGCGTGCCGGAGTTATGGTAAAAGCCGTTGATGATCGAAAGGGTATCCCCGGGCAGTCCAATACAGCGTTTTGCAAATACTTTCAGAATATCAAAGGTAATGTCCCTCCATTCATCAGATAAGGGCGCATTAAATACCAGGATGTCATTTCTCCGAATCTTTCTGAAGCCTTTAATGCGAAAGGTTTCCAAAGGTTTCCCATCGATGAAGTCCAGATTTTTATAGATGCGGGCGCCGAAGATCAGTTTATTGACAACAATGTGATCTCCCGGAATAATCGTGGGTTCCATGGACCGGGAGGGAACCGGAAACTGATCGCAAACCAGGACCCGTATCATCAGGGCGACTACTATCAGAAGAAATCCCCACAAAATAACGGTGAGAATAACATCAAAGATTTTCCCGATTTTTTTTATGGCGTTCATCTTTTGCAAAACTATTCTTGTGAATTCAACCTATAAATTTCTATTCCGGAAAACAATGCTGTCGGGGGAGTATCATCCCATGCTCCAAAAGCATGACTTTCATCGCTTTGATAATGAATTTTGTAGATTCCGGCCGGGAGGGTCAGGGTGTCTTCCTGCCTGCGGTTCTTCAATGCGCCCCCGGCATGAGTGGTTTTTTCCATTTTCATTTCCCATACGGTATTTCCCTCTTCATCTTCGATCCGGCCTTCATCAAACAGGAAAGAAGAGTATTTTTTGATATCGTCCGTAATTTCGACCAGAAGATAGAGATTCTCCGGGCTCCAAAGTGCACGAAAGGTCGCTGAAAGATCTTTTTCTCCATCGATCTTTCCGAGAATTACATGATTAAATGGATAGGAGGGGGCTGTTGACCAGACAGGATCGGGTATTCCGTCTATTATAGGAGGCGTCTTAACCCTCATTCCCTGGGCAACAGAAGTTTCCGGATCAGAGAGATTTTCTTTTAATATCAGGGTTCCAAAAACGCTGGGGTCTCTCCATAATAAATCAGAGGTTGAATTCCATGATAATTGTGCTTCTCTTGTATTATTATCATTATCAACTACATCTAAATCAAATCCGATTTTTTGCCCGGGATTGGGATCCAAATATCCCAGGGTTTTCCATGGAAATTTTATTTCAATGATGTATTGGTTTTCAGATGGATTGGATTGTTTGAAGTCCGTGCCTTCCAGTTTAATATTTTTTCCGTCTACCGAGTTAAAAAACCATTGGATCCGGTATTGATAGTCATCACCTCCTTCATCAAACCGGGTGGTTTTATCATTGCGCATATCAAAAAACACTTCCAGACAATCGTTTTGATAGGACTCTATCAAAGAAGGGGTAATATCATACGAGGCTCCTTCACCCTGGGCAATCACTCTGAGGGTTGTGGCTTCGTGCAAATTCATGGTGGTAGTGCAGGTGCGGTTGTTTCCCTGTACATGAATTCCCGCAAGAAATCCGTCTCCTTTCTGAAATGGAATAGAGCAGGTCTCCCCGCTGTTTGCAGATTCTATTATTGAAACCTTTGTAATAAAAGGAATTTTCTCAAAGGCCTGGCAACTGCTCAGTCCTATAAGACAACAAAAGCAAAGGAGGATCAGTACCATATCTGTTTTCCGTTTTCGTAAATAAAAATTCGTTCCTGAAATCCTTTGTCCAGATTGCGAATCCAGAACAAGGCATTTACGGGAGCATTAGGGTATTCTAAAAATGTTTCAACGGCTTTTTGCTCTCCCAGAGAGATCCATTGATTGTCCCAATAAAACAGTTCATAGTTTTCTCCCGGAAAAATGTTATTACTCTCATCTTCAGGATATTTGGCAATAATTCGGAGGGTTTGTTTTTTTCGGGAGGAGGGTTTGGCAATTTTTAGATTGCCTTCTGCCGTGA
>JAQVSH010000333.1 GCA_028700615.1 Bacteroidales bacterium | reverse complement strand
CTTTTTCGGCAAGGATGAGAAATACTTTATGGCCTATTATTATCGGGAAAAGGACAGTCTGGTCTCTTTAAAATATCTTGGAGACGAAAAATATGATTATTTTACCATGGATTGGTATCAGAAACCCAAAGAGCTGAATCATCCGGAGTGGAGTGAACCCTATTACGATGAAGGGGCCGGTAATGTGATCATGTCTACCTATTCCGTACCATTATATCGCACTGTCGACGGGAAAAAACAATTTATAGGAATTCTTACAGCAGATATTTCGCTGGGCTGGCTACAAAAATTTGTGGAGTCCATTAAAATATATCAGACCGGATATGGATTTGTAATTTCCAAAAATGGAACCATTATTACCCATCCGTTATCGGAAGTTATTATGAATGAGACCATTTTCAGCATTGCGGATGCCCAGAAATCGAAACAATTGAGTGACATTGGAAACAATATGATCCGGGGAGAAGAAAGCTTTGCCGAACTGGAATATGAAAATATAAAAACAGGAAAGCTCAGCTGGATAGCCTACGCACCGATTCCCCTGAATGGCTGGTCCATCGGAATGGTTTTTCCCGTAGATGAATTAATGGCTGATGTAAACAGTTTGTTTACCAAAGTATTGATGCTTGGATTGGGGGGGGGCATCATTATATTAATTGTCATTATTCTGATATCCGGATCTATAACCAAACCTCTCAGAAGTCTTTCCCATGCCTCAAAAACCATTGCAGAGGGTAATTTCAACGTAGAACTGCCTGAAATCAAGACCAACGATGAAATGAAGGAATTACACGACTCTTTTGTGTATATGCAGGAAAAACTGGCAGAATATGTCGTAAATCTTCAGGAAACCGCCTCAGCACGCGAAAAAATTGAAAGTGAATTACGCATTGCCAGGGAGATTCAGATGGGAATGATTCCCCACCTCTTTCCTCCCTTCCCGGATCTTCCTCAAATTGATCTTTTTGCCACATTAAAACCGGCCAAGGAAGTTGGAGGGGATTTATATGATTTTTTTCTATTGGGAGATAATAAACTTTGTTTTGCCATCGGAGATGTTTCCGGGAAAGGGGTTCCGGCGTCCCTGTTTATGGCGGTCACACGTACGCTGCTCCGCTCTGTATCCACTCGTGAAAGCTCTCCTTCCGAAGTGGTCACTTCAATGAACAAATCTCTTTCGCTCAATAATGAATCGAGTATGTTTGTGACCTTCTTTTTGGGCATATTAGACCTTCATACCGGTGAGATTAAATATACCAACGCGGGACATAATCCTCCGGTAATCCTCCGGAAGAACGGAGAGATAGCAATGTTTGAAGTTTCCAAATCGATTCCTGTCGGACTATTTGAGACCGTTACCTATCCGGAATCGTCCATATCTTTTCAACGGGGAGATACACTGTTTTTATATACCGATGGGGTCACTGAAGCGGAAAATTGTGAAAAGAAACTGTATTCCACCGAACGGCTTATTGAAATACTCAACATGCATACCGATGCCTCGCCCCGCGAATTAATCAGGTATGTGGAGGAAGACATCACGGCTCACGTCTGCAGCAATCCGCAATCAGACGATATTACCATGATGACCCTCGTATATAACGGATAAAAAAAGGCATTCAGGATACAAAAGACTACCATCGGAGCCTTTTCATCCTGATTTTAAACTTCTGTAACATCTGTAACAGAAGTATAATCCCAAAAGTTTCATCCCGCATATGTTTTTTTAGTACTTTAGTCTTATTGTACTGATACTAAAAACTTTTCAACATGAAAAATTCAAATTTGATGCGTCAATACAGACGCATTTCTGTGTTTTTTGGCAGTTTTTTTACCTTTTTTACTTCTGCCATTCTTTTTTTAACCATGCTTTCCCCGATAAAAGCTCAGACTGAGGTAATGGCTTGGGGAAATATGACTGGCATTCGTATTGAGGGCCAATTAATGGACTTCGAATCCAGCCTTCGGGTCGTAGGCAAAAACTGGGAAAGCCTCAATGCCACAGGTAAGGAAAGACAATCCCCAAAATATGACAGAGAGGGACAGACTCAGTCGGTAACTACCAGTATCGGAAAAATTAAATTTTCACAGATAGTGGATGACGTAGCCACAGGTAATGTTAAAGTTTCTGTCAAAGTAACGGCCGATCAGGATACGCTCCTTCAGGGGATATTCTTCACCCTCGATCTGAGTGATGCCTCCTATGCAAACGCTGAAGTTAAATTTATCAACGGATCTCCTTCCGGAAAAGCAAAACTTAACCTCTCACGGATTGACGCTGCAAACAATGCCAACCCCTATAAAGTAACAGCTAAAGGAGTTGTGATCAGCACACCCAAAAAGCAGATAGAAGTCGGCTTTGGAACCGGAGCTGTTGTGTATGTGAGAAAAGAAACGGGCATTACTCCGGGGACCCAAATCTATATTGAATTGTTGGGACAAAACATTAAGAAAGGTCAGGAAATTGAAAAGACCTTTGCCTTCAAAGCAAGTGGAGAAATTGATAAATCTCCTGCTGAAATGGTGCTCGATGTCAAAAACCCCGGACGCCTGCATGTTGGTTTTGGCGGAAATTTCAGACTTCAAAGCAATACAGATCCTCAGGTAATTGATTACTGTCTAAATAATCTGAGAGTTGCCTTCGGACGGGCAGAAATGCCCTGGAGCATGTGGCAGCCCAATGAAGACTCCGATCCTATCGCTGAGGCCAATGCCGGAAAACTCAATCCCAACGTAAAAGCAGCCATGGAAATGGCGCAAAGACTTGCTCAAAAAGGAATGCCCGTCATCTTAAGTGACTGGTCAGCACCCGCATGGGCTGTCCTCGGCAATCCCCGCGATGCATACCGGGTTCGTCCTGACGGACTGCGGGG
>JAQVSH010000332.1 GCA_028700615.1 Bacteroidales bacterium | reverse complement strand
GTCCCTTGTGAACTGAAAAATGGACAAAAGCAAATCGTACGTCGCCTTATATACCGGTAATTCATTATACTGCCCCAAAATTCAAAAAATCAAATAGTCAAATAGTCAAATAATCAAATAAATTAATTTTAATCCCGTACACAACGAACAGAAAACCCGTAGACCTTATAGCCGTAGCTGCCCCTGAGTACGCTGCTGAGATCGTAGTACAGGGCGCGGTGCCAGGCGCGATTTGTATCGCTCTGCGTAGAACTCCACCAATAGCCGTAGCTCCCAATGAGGCCGAATGGACCACCGCCGTCACGGTAGCCACCCGGAAGGGCCGAGAAACCTGATTTATATCTGTATTCTGGATAATCAGTGTTCCCTGCTGCACCTTCATTGGTTGAACTTTCCCAACCAAAATTAGCAACCAAAGCTACAGCAAGTTTTGCTCTTACATCAGAACCACCTATTGAACCGTCATATTTGTAGCCATTATTAGTTAAGTAGGTTTCAAGTTGTGTCCATTCTTCATCACTGGGTAAATGCCATCCCGGAGGGCAAACTCCTTGCACACCGCTTGGGTTGCTACTGCTGCTTGCCGCACCATTCATGGCTGCAGTCCAGTTATACAACACCCCATAGGTTTGGTAATTGGTTGTTGTTTTTGCCTCTGTATAGCTTGTGCCATTATAATCGTATACATAATAATATGGTGAGCTCTCTGATCCTGAAGTTGGCAGGCTTACTGATGGTAGATACGCTAGATTTTCTGCCATCCACACTTGTTCACCAAGGGTTACCATTTTGTATACATGACCATCGCGGGAATCTACAAATGTTGCACCCCCTTCACCCTGGTTTGTTGTGAATGCTCTCTGTTCACCATAGGCAGTCCCTTGCGCGTTTGTTGCATAAGCCCTG
Organism: Bacteroidales bacterium; assembly: GCA_028700615.1. Classification (GTDB taxonomy): domain Bacteria; phylum Bacteroidota; class Bacteroidia; order Bacteroidales; family UBA4181; genus JAQVSH01. The sequence continues at coordinate 1,973 of JAQVSH010000332.1, read as the reverse complement.
ACGTAATAAGTGGTGTTGGGATAAAGACCCGTGATATAACTTGTAAAAGTTCCTTGACCGTCGCCGTTTGTTGTTTTTGAGTTAGCAATTGTGGGATTTTGCAATGCACTCCAACAGACACCACGAGTTGTTACGGTAGCCTTCCCGTCTGACGTCACAGTCCCTGAACAAGTGGCCGTTGTGGTAGTGATATTGGTAACCTCTCCTGTAGTAATGGAAGGTTTAGTAGGAGCATGTGTTATAAGCCTCTCATATTCTATGATTCCATTTTTATGATAATCAATTGTGATAAAATCAAGAACCTTAACATTCATGCCGGCATTGATGTTAAATCCACCATATAATTCCCACCAGGGTGTTTGTTGTAAATCTGCTGCCAATCTATAATAAGCCTTTCCGTTAACGTAAGGGCCAGCCACGTTGTATATTTTTGTTGATAACTCTGCTTTGACGTAGGTAGAAATACCCGCATTAGTGTTTATTTGCGGTTCATTAAAAGTAAAGTTAAAAGTTGGAGTGTTGTAAGATGACCAGCCACCATCTTTACTATACTGCATTCCTGCTGCAACATTAAAACTTTGCGAAAAACCACATGTTACTGAACCATTTACATACCCAGCTACACCAAGGATGAAATCAAGACGTGGTGTTACTATTATGGCCACTGGTCCTATTGGTATGGTTATTGGAGCAAAAAATACTCGAGCAACAGGCATTTCCTTGTTAAGAGTTTTAGCTAGACCGGCGACTAATGCTAGATCTAATGCTTCCGTTGTGACAATTCCGCTTTGAGCAGTTACTAATGAAAAAGATTTTATCTTAATCTTCAGAATAAAATTCATATCACAAGTAAGTTTTCCATTGACACTCACCTGATCTTCTTTAGTATCTCTATTTCCATCGTTATCATACAATATTTTTTCAAAAGGCCGATCAATGAGATGTGCTGTTGTTCCTTTCACATTATTTGGCCCATCATCTTCTGTATCAGAATAAAATTCAATAGTCTCTATGTCATCGACACTTAAAGGTATGCTTTTTTCAATTGAACCTTGTTCAACAAAATCAGTAAGAGAGGCATAACCTGTTTCTACAACTATGTCACTACCAGCTTTAGTTGTTGTGATATTTGTTATCTTTCTTAGTAAACCGTTGCCGATAGTTGAAACCAATATGTCTCCCGTTTTCAGCTCTTTTACAGCAGTAATATCCTCTTTAAAGGTTATTGTGTAGTTGGTGGAATCTATAGCCAATACATTGTTTTCCCAAGTCTGATCGTCAATTATTTTAGCGTTTTCACTAATAATAACTTCATCCGGATCAGGATTATCCTGAGGACCACAGGAAAACAACAACAATCCCATTGAAAGTAGTAAGATAGTCTTTTTCATTTTTGTAAGTATTTGATAAATATTAATTTATACAGTAAACTAAAATATAACAACCATTCGATTATTTTGACTGTGTACCATTAAAATCAATAGCTTTTTCTCAAAAGTAACTTTCCCATTCATAAAACGGTCTAAGGGATTAGTATTAATCAATACCTGCATTCTACTTCCTTTCTTACCAATATGAGAAAAAAATAGGCGTAACTTAGGTTTTGAAAAAACCGTAACGCAAAATGGGAAGAAGAAAAAGAAATGCCCTCCGCCTTTTGTCTGATTTGACTGATGATAAAAATTGTAGACATTATCAAGCAGTTGTATAAATATAGTCTTAAAAAACAATTTAATAGAAACAATTCTTGTGGTTGGTGAATATCACTTTGATTCCGGTCTGTTTGGGTTTGATTTTGGTAATATTAGTACTCAAGCCTGCTGTAACTGGCTAATTATGACAAATGCGTTTGGAGACAATTAGGCAAATAAGCGACTATCCTAATGTGAACATCACATGCATATTTTAAGATAATCCGGACACAGCGAAAATTGGAAACAAAAGCGTCCCCGAATATGAGGCGAATCTTCACA